>NZ_JBXWZQ010000048.1:0-12914 GCF_059432795.1 Nitrococcus sp.
GCGATTGAGTCCGGGTTGCCGATGGCAGACGAAATCGCCGATCAGGACAGGGAATTGGGCGGGCAGTGGCAGCGATTCCTGCGCCGTGAAATTTGCGTCGAAGAATTTCGCTACCTCAGCCGCGAGGTGGATGCGTTTCTCAATCGCGTTCAAACGGACGGCTCACTACTGCACGGCTTACTATCCGACGCCCTGATGGCGCAGGACTATCAGGACCGAACGGGCCAGATTATCCGACGTGTCATCGCTTTGGTGCAGGAGGTCGAGGACGGGCTCGTCAAGCTGATACGGATATCCGGTCGCAGAATGTCCACCGAGGATGCCCAACGCCCGCAGGGCGGTGATCTGCGCGGCCACGGCCCGGCGATTCCCGGACAGGGCGACGACGTTGTCCGGGACCAGGACGATGTCGACGATCTACTCTCGAGTCTCGGTTTCTGAAGGGGGCGCGCATGGCCATTGACCCACAACAGGACGACATCCTTCGGGACTTCCTGATCGAATCACGGGAAATCCTGGATGGGCTCAGCGAGCAGCTGGTGGATCTCGAGCAACGCCCTGAGGACCGGAATTTGCTCAATGCGGTATTCCGCGGTTTCCACACCATCAAAGGCGGTGCCGGCTTCCTCAACCTCGGGCCGCTGGTCGATATCTGCCATCAGACTGAGGATATTTTCAATCTCCTGCGCCAGGGCGACAAGGTCGTTACACCGGAGCTGATGGATACGGTGCTCGATGCGCTGGATCGAGTCACCGAGACGTTCGCCCGGCTCGACTCGGGTCAACCGCTCTCGGCGGCGCCGGCCTCGCTCCTGGAGCGCTTGCGCCGGTTCAACATACCGGATGCTTCCGCCCCGACCGTGACGGGGCAAGGCGATTTGGGGGCCGCCGAGGAAGAGGACCTCACGGACCGGGAGTTCGAGTTGCTGCTGGACGGCATGACAGAGCCGCGGCATTCGCAAACGTCCGCCGTTGGCGGGGAGGCCGGGTCCGCTGCCGCTGCCGCCACGGACGAGGAGATTACCGACGCCCAGTTCGAGGATTTGCTCGATGAGCTCCACGGCAAGGGACGTCATCCAGGCAATCCGGGCGCCGCCGTGGATGAGACCACCGCGAGCACCGCGAGCGGGGACGACAGCCCCATCACGGAGGAGGAGTTCGAAAGACTGCTCGACGAGCTCTACGGGGAGGGGAGCGCACCGGGCGCGGTTTCCGAATCGCCCGGCCCGGAGTCCACGGCGGCAGGTCAAAGGCGGGAAGAGGCCGAAGCAAGCGTGAATTCAGCGGCGGACACCGCCGCAAACGCGGTTTCCGCCGCCGGCCCCAATGAGGCCGCGGCTCAACGCAGTGCGCCGCCGGTTGAAGCAACGGTGCGGGTGGATACCGCGAAGCTCGACGACATCATGAATCTCGTCGGCGAGCTGGTGCTCGTGCGCAACCGGCTCTGCACGCTGCGTGAACAGCTCAACGACGAGCGAGTCACCCAGGTTGTGGGCAACTTGGAGCAGGTGACCGCCGATCTGCAGAGCGCGGTGATGAAAACCCGCATGCAGCCGATCAAAAAGGTGTTCAGCCGCTTTCCGAGGGTCGTCAGGGATTTGGCGCGTAATATGCAGAAGGAGGTCCAGCTCACGACGCGGGGCGAGGACACCGATTTGGACAAGAATCTGGTGGAGGCGCTGGCCGATCCGCTGGTTCACCTCGTGCGCAACGCCGTCGACCATGGCTTGGAAGATCCGCAAGAGCGCACGCGGCGCGGCAAGCCACGCACCGGCAGCATCGTGTTATCGGCGGCGCAGGAGGGCGATCACATCCTGATCATGATCGCCGATGACGGGCGTGGTATGGACCCGGAGGCGCTGCGCGCGAAGGCGATCGAGAAGGGCGTGCTCGATATCGAGGCCGCGAAGCGGCTCGATGACAAGGACAGCTTCAACCTCATCTTCCTGCCGGGGTTTTCGACCAAGGAGCAGATCTCGGATGTTTCCGGGCGTGGCGTCGGCATGGATGTGGTCAAGGAGCGGCTCTCCGAGCTCAACGGCACCGTTGATATCGACTCCCGGCTCGGCGAAGGAACCACTCTGCGCATCAAAGTGCCGCTGACTCTCGCGATATTGCCCACGCTGATGGTGCGGACCCGGGGCTGTAAGTTCGCGCTGCCGATGGGCTTGGTCCAGGAAATCTTCGAGCTCAATGAAAGCCGCAGCCATATGCTTGACGGAAGGCTCACGGTCATGGTCCGGGACAAGGCCGTGCCGCTGTTTTTCCTGGAACGTTGGTTGCAGCGGATGGCCGAGCCCGCGCCGCTCGATGCCGAGGCGGGAACGAATTCGGAGCGCCAAGTCGTCACCCTCGCTTTGGACCATCAGGTGATCGGCTTCGTGGTGGATGAGGTGATCGGCCTAGAAGAGGTCGTAATAAAGCCGCTCGGTAGCTTGCTTCACGGCTTGCCCGGGCTTACCGGCTCGACGATTACCGGCGACGGTCGGATCGCTCTGATCATTGATGTGCCCGGCCTGATCAAAAACTACGGTTCGCTACTCTAGCCGGGCGGCGCCCACTCGGGCCGCGATCGGGGTCAGTAGGAGCGTGCCTGTTCTCGAACGGCAGATGATGCAGATGAAGATCTGGACTGTTGCGAATCAAAAAGGTGGCGTCGGAAAAACGACCACGGTAGCGAGCCTGGGCGGTTTGTGCGCGCTCAAGGGGCAACGCACGTTGATGGTCGATCTCGATCCCCATGGCTCGCTCACCGCTTATTTTCAGCGCGACCCGCAGCGCCTGGAGCACAGCGTTTATGATCTTTTCGCCGGGACCGCGCCCGCGGCGTCCTTGGTTTGCGAAACCGGCGTGGAACGGTTGATGCTCTTGCCCGGCGCCATTGCGCTCGCCACCTTGGATCGGCAGTTCGGTGCCCGGGAAGGGATGGGCCTGATCTTGAGGCGGGCCTTGCAGGGGATGTCGGAGCGATTCGACCGTGTCCTGCTGGATTGCCCCCCCATGCTGGGCGTGCTCATGGTCAATGCATTGGCGGCAAGCCACGAGGTGATCATTCCGGTGCAGACTGAGTTCCTGGCACTGAAGGGGCTACAGCGCATGGTGCATACGCTTGATATGTTGCAGCGCAACAGAGCGCATGCCTTGCCGTATCACGTGGTGCCGATCCAGTATGACCGGCGCACGCGTGCATCCAATGACGCGCTTGCGGAGCTGCAGCAAAGTTATCCGGAGCAGTTATGGGAGGGCGTGATTCCGGTGGATACGCAATTTCGCGAGGCGAGCAAGCAAGGCCTGCCACTGACGGTGCTGCGCCCCTGGACACGGGGAAGCCGGGCCTATCGCCAGCTGCTCAAGAGCTTGGATGCACAGGCACCGGTAAACTCGACGCAGGCGGTGGGCCATGGCTGATCAATCATTGAAGCCAGGCGGATTGCTCCCGGCGCGCCGGGCACTGGACGATTACCTCAACGTTCTACTGCAGGAGAGCGCGGCACGCGTGCCTGAGGAGTCCGCCAACGTGCCGTGTCCGCCCCCCGCCGAGGCGCGCGACTCGGATCGCCGGGTGGCCGCCTGGGCTTACCCGGAATTCGTGGTGCAGCTGTTCACCGTCGGCAAACTGCAGCTTGCAGTGCCGCTGGACAAGCTCCAGGGCGTGGTTGCATGGAATGATGCACTTGAACGGCAGACGGATCACCGGAGCGGGTGTCTTGGATCGCTGAGTTACCAGGAACGCACCGTTTGGGTGATCGACACTGCGGCGCTGGTTTTGCCTCCGGAGCGGCGCGAGCTGATGCCGTCGTTGCAGCCTGATTACATCCTCATTGTCGGCAACGGCTCCTGGGGTTTGGCCTGTCATAGTGTGGGGGAAGTGATTCGCCTGGCCTGGGATGAGGTCAACTGGCGTCGCCAGCGGGGCCGGCGCCCCTGGCTGGCCGGTACGGCGCTGAGGCGGGGTTGTGCGGTATTGGATTGTGATGACTTTGCGGAGTTTTTCGGATGAAGCCCCAGGTCATGAACGACGACGGTGCAGGCAAGAGGATACGCCTCATGGCAGAAGAGCAAAGCGAATGGGTGGACGATGCAGTCAGTCAGTGGGTAACGTTCACCCTGGATGCCGAGGTATACGGTGTCGACGTCATGCAGGTCCAAGAGGTCTTGTCGATGCCGGAGATCACCCCCGTACCCGGAGCGCCGTCCTGGATTCTCGGGATCATAAACCTGCGAGGCAATGTGGTGACGGTGATAGATACGCGAATGCGCCTTGGCATCAGCGCACGGCCGGCGGAGGCGAGCAATCGCGTGATCGTGGTGGAGGCGGCGGAGCAGGTGGCGGGAATTCTCGTCGACAGCGTGGCCGAGGTTGCCGACATTAGTGCTGCGCAGATCGAGAATGCGCCTGACATCGGCAGCCGGGAGTGCGCACGCTATGTGCACGGTGTCGTCAACCGCAACGGTACGCTGTTGATTCTGCTCGATGGCGCTCGGCTGCTTGCCAAGCAGGAATGGAACCAAGCCGCCGCCCTATGAAGGCGATGGACGCCATGGCTGAGCTGGATCCGATCATTCCGCTAACCCCCATCCGGCCGCCCGGGGCTCAGCAACGCCCGCCGGATCGCGATCGATCCGAGCGGCAACGCCGCCCCGGCGCACCGGCAGGGGAAGGCACGGATGAGGCCGGCGAACAGCACGACTCCGATTCGTTAGTGGATGATTATGCCTGAGGCAATGTCATGGATTGTCCTGCCATCGGTCATGGCGCTCGCTCTCGCCGCGTTAATCGTTGCCGGGCTCTCACTGCGCAAGCTCTCGCACACCATTGCGCGCTTGCGTGAACTGGAGCAGGCGCAGGCGAAACTGGCGGAGCATTTTCAGGGACTGACCGCCGGCGCGGTCGGCCAGGGCCGCCACCTTGCACAATTGGAGCAGCACATGGGGCGTTTGCGGGAACGTCTCGACCAGCTCGCGAGCACCGACGGCAACGGCTCCGCGTTCAATACAGCCATCCGGTTGGCACGCAAGGGAGTGCCGGCACGCGAGATCATGGAGACCTGCGGGCTCAGCGAAATGGAAGCCGACCTGGTGATTCTGCTCCACCGCGAGCGCGAGGGAGGCTAAGAGTGGCGCGAAGCGTGTTCGTGCCCGCTCATCAGCGCAGGGGAATGGCGAACGTGAGCGATGCCGCGTCGCCGGGTCGCGCGGGCCGTCGCACCTGAACCTGCATCACCTCGCCAGGCGATTGGTCCCAGAGCGCCGCGCGCACGTCGCTGATGCGCTTTACCGGTTGATTATTGATGGCGAGCAGCACATCTTCGGTTTTCACTCCCGCCGCACGGGCCGGGCTATCGTCGGTGAAGCTGTCCACGACGACTTGCCCCGCCTCGGCCACGAGCGCCAGACCAAGCCGTCCTGGCTCGGGAAGCTGCCGCGAAGCCGGCAGCAGCAGATAGTCAGCCAAGCCGGTTTGCAGCTCACCTTCCCAGCCGGGCAACAGGATAGCGCCCTCGATTCCGGTGCGCCGGCGTAGCCGGTTGGGAATGCCGGAGCCGTACGCGAGATGGCCGCACCCGGCCAGTATCACCATGCGCGTGTGCGGATTCGCCTCGAGGTATCGCGCAGCGCGCTGAGCCATGCCCTCGTCCCAGAGCAGTTGGACCGTGTAGAAGCGGTCGAAATCGTTTCGCTCGTGCTCGCCATGCGAGTGGAATACACGCTCCAAACGCCGCTGATACGCCGAATCCGTGCGATCAATTTGGTCCGGAATCCACGCGCGAAGGTCCGCTGGCAGTGTGTCGAGGTCCTGGCGGGCCGCGGCTTCAGTGAGCTCCGCCGGCACATTCAAAGCAACGATGGGGATGCCGTTCGCCCGGGCGAAGCGCATGATAGGCGCATACAGGCGGTAATCGTAACCCCAGCGCTCGAAGTACTCACTCGCCTGCAAGAGCGTCCGCGTGTCGATCGCACCAGCGAGGTAACGATCGAGGGCGTCTTGAAACGGCTGTTGAAACCATTCCACGCCGATGGCAAGCGGGCGTGCCTGCGCGGCCATGTGGCGTATGATTTCCAGCTGGATGCGGTGGTCTTGCAGCCGCGCATGAAACTCGCCGACAAATACCACCCGCTTATCGTCGAGACGTGAGTGAATTTGCGCCAGACGCGGCAGGTCGCTGAGCGGCACGGTGGGGGTTTGTGCGGGGCTTACGACCGTGACCTTGCGAGCTTCGGCTGACGCCACGGCACCGGAGAAAGTGAGCGCCGAGACCAGGGACAAGAAAACGGCCCCCAGCGCAAAAGTATCGCTGAGGCGATGGTTCAACATGCATTTCATCCTAGCCGATAGGGCGTGTCCTCGGTCACTCCGAGCCACTCTGGGCGCGCGCGGAGCCTTGTCCGGCGAGCGGCGCGGGCATTTTCGTACGTGCGGTTATGGCGACTCGGCACCCCATAAGTATGATAGCGCATGCCGACGGTCAATGCCCTGCGCGGCGTTGGCGGCGGGAGGTCAGCCGCGCCTACCATCCGGCCTGTTACGACGAGGGATGCCTGCATCCGTCTGGAAACCTTGCGGTACCTTGCCGCGCACGAGATAGGCGAAGGCGATCACCTCGGCTACGGCACGGTAGAGCAGTTCGGGTATTTCCTGATCGAGCTCGATTCGCGCGAGCACCTGGACTAGGTCTCGATTGGGGTAAAGCGGGACGTCGTGTCTCTGCGCGAGCCGCACGATCTCCTCCGCGAGCGCACCGCGGCTCTGAGCGGTGACGCGCGGTGCGCCCTCGCCGGTATATTCGAGCGCGACGGCAATGCGTCGTTCGTGCTCAATCGTTCGGTCTGTTTCATGCGGCGGCTCATGCGGATTCATGAATGAGACCCCCTTGAGGACGCGTAGTGTCGGACGGGTCGGGCGGCGCTTGACCGCGATGACAGCGAATGACATCGACCTCGAGGTCAAGGGCTTGCAGTTTCTCGGCAAGCAGCGGACGGGCGGTTTCGACGGCAGCGGCGATCTGGGCGTCCTCGGCCCACCAGGTGACGCTCGTGCGGCGTTCGGCGATGTTCAGGCGCGCGGCGAGCGCTTCGGTGCCGGCAAAGCGGAACCGCAAGGTCACTTCCCACGCGCGCTCCCGCTTGTCCGGTGCTTGCCTGGGGTCGGTTTCGTCTTCCGGCTTTTGACGGATGCGCAGATACAGCTCGTCAGTGTCGTTGCCGTGAGCGAGCGGAATCTGGAAGGCGAGATCCACTCGATCGGGGCTTTGCAGCGGTTGCAACTGCAGCAGCTGCAGTCGGGCAAGCGCGCCTTCGGCCTGTTCCAATAGCTGGTGCACGACAGCGGCTTGGCCAGTCGAGCCGCTGTCTGCCGCGGGTGGCGAGCCAGCAGCAGGATTGCGGCGCAGCCGTGCAATCAAACGCAGCAGCGCCACCTTGAAATCCGCTTGTACGATCTGCTCGGCGGCCTGTGGGTAGCGTGCCAAGAGCCACTCCAGCAACACACCCGAGTCCCGCAGCGCCGTGCGCACGCCATCGGCCTGCTGCATTTGGGTGCTGGGTGCAAGGCGGGCCAGGAGGCCGTCGACGCTTTGGCGTTGCTCGACTGAGAGCGCGTTCCGGTTCGGTTGGGGCGGTGAGCGCAGCGCGGCCAACAGCGCCCCGAGCTCCCTCTGCCGTGGAATAGCCTGGCGGAGCAGCTCATTTGCCGCGGGGCTCGCAGCGCTTCGCGGGGTCTGAATCTCCAGTGCCGGTCCGCTTGCGGTGGCCACCAGGCGCACGGTGAGCGGCTGACCCGCGCGAAGCCCATGTTGGCCAGTGAGCGGTAGCCGTGCGCGACCGACCGCAACGACTAGCTCGCCGGCAGAGTCGGCGCGCACGCGTCCCTGCACGGCCCG
This sequence comes from Nitrococcus sp., assembly GCF_059432795.1. Taxonomy (NCBI): domain Bacteria; kingdom Pseudomonadati; phylum Pseudomonadota; class Gammaproteobacteria; order Chromatiales; family Ectothiorhodospiraceae; genus Nitrococcus; species Nitrococcus sp. The sequence goes on from NZ_JBXWZQ010000048.1 coordinate 7,881, forward strand.
GCCTGCGCGCAATGCCGCCGGTAAGTCGCGCGCAGACGGTACCGGCAGCAAAGAACGAGGAGCGGACGGGCCGCCGGTCGGTCTCAACGTCACGGCGCGTGCCCGGGCATTCGTTGCGTGTGGCCGATCATAGGACAAGGCAGCATCGCAGCCAGCCGGCGTCTTGCTTAAGGCTTAAGCGAGGCGAAGGAGCGAACCCAGATGCCGTTGTCGCGTAACTCCCGGGGTAGGCGGTTCAAAGCGTTGCGGGCCGCCCCACGCGAGGGGTAGTCGCCGGTCACGAGCACATGCCAAGTGCGCCCCTGGCGTTGCATTTGTACCGCATGGGCCTTTGCGCCCACATCGTGCTGCGCCATGAAGCGCTTCAGCGTTTGCTCCTTATAGCCGGCGATGAGCTGAATCGTATAGTGATCAGCCGGCCGTTCCGCGAGCCACTTTTTATGGGCCGGCGCTGCGCCGGTGGGTGCGGTATCACGATAAGCCAGTTCCGGGGAGGCGGGTTCGGCGCCCGGGTTCGATTGAGCCGGTGTGCCCGTCGCAGAAGCGGGCGGTTCCGCGGTGTCCGCACGGGAAAGCTCGCTCGCCGGGGCGTCGTTCTCGGACGGCGCCTCGGATTGGTTTGTCGAACCTGTCGAGTCGGCGCGTGTCGTCGCTGAGTCAGGCGTATCCGCGGCAATCGGCAGTGTCTCGCGCAGCCGCGGCTCGCCAATAGAAGAAGGGGGTGTCTGCGGTGCGGCCGGTTGCGCCTCGGGGGCAGGGGGCACCTGCGGCGCCTCTGTCGCCGGTGGCGAAACGGCGCCTGCCGGTGGCCGGGTGGGGCGTTGTGCCGTCAGGGCTTCGCCACCGTTTGAGCGTACTCCGTCGGGCCGGGCTGTAGGGGCAGTCGAATCGGTCTCCGGCTGAGCGGGCAGCGCCAGCGGTTCACTCTGCGAGGGTGCCGTGGTGGGCTCGGGCCCTGTCAGAAAGCGTGTCAGAAAAAAGCCGCCGATCAAAAGGGTTACCGCCGCCGCGGCGCCCGCATAGACTCGCCATGAGCCAGGAAGCGCCAGACCGAGGCGTTTTTGCTTGCGGGAGGTTTCCATAAGAATGCGCACCGTTTCCTGGTTGATGGATGCGGCAATGCCGCCCGCCTGCTCGTGAATCTGCTGTTTCTGCCGGGGCGAGAGCAAGCGGCCGCTGTGCTCGCCGGCCGTCGCCAGGCTCTGGTCGAGATAGCTCGCCGTTTGGGCCTCGGTGAAGGCGGGCAGGACGATTTCACTGAGTTCGCCTTGTTCGGAGACGGCCGCCGTGAGGCGCAACAGCGCCTCGTCCGCACCGCTCGGGGCGGCCAGGAGGATGGGCAGCCGTCCGCCCGCCTTGGCAATCGCCTCTCGAAGTGCTAGCAGATCCTTGATCGTGTCCTCTTCGAGGTGGTGTGCATCGTCGATCAACAAGGCCGGCCGGTAGCCCGAGGCCTCCTCCTGGCGAAGCCGCGCTGCCAGGGATTCGGGGTCCTGTGCGACCTCGGAGGCTCCCATCCGCATGGCGAGCATCTTCGATATATTCGCGACCCGTATCTGCGGTGAACCATCGAGCATGCAGCAATCGAGCTCATCGGGGTCCGTTGCCGCGATCTGCCGCAACAAGGACGTGCGGCCGACGCCCGCCGGGCCACTGAGGATGACCACGCGATTACTGCTCTGCAGCAGATGCACGGCCAAATTACGCGCGGCCTCGATATCCGCGTCTTCGAAGCGGAAGTCCTCATCGGTGAATGGCGGATGGAGAAGCCCAAGCCGGCTGAGGTGGTGTTCGTCAAACGGGGCGGCGTTATCGGCGTCATTCATGCCATCGGACTCGATCAGCCTGTAATCAGCCAAAACGATAGCATACGAATGAACTCTGCCGCCCGGCTCGCTTGACACCTTTTCAGGGGCTGCTTAGGATGACTCCGCTGCCGCGGACCACCACGTCCCCATCGTCTAGCTGGCCTAGGACACCACCCTTTCAAGGTGGCGACACCGGTTCGAATCCGGTTGGGGACGCCACTCGCCAGGTCAATTCATCCGAGCCGGTCAATGCTTCGCCCGCTAGCCGAAAGGCATGACCGGGCGGGGCCGGCGGCTGATGCCGCGGGCTAGCGGTTGACCGAGCGCATGCCGGATTCCGGATAACGCGTGCCGGCCGCCACTCCCATGGGCGCAAGTTTGTCGAGTTCGGCGAGTTCCTCGTCGCCGAGCCCGATCTCCAGCGCGGTGAGGTTGTCCTCCAGGTAACGACGGCGCTTCGTGCCGGGAATGGGCACGATGACCTGTTCGCGCACCCGCCCTTGCGTCAGCACCCAGGCCAGGGCCAACTGTGCCGGCGTGCAGCCTTTGTTCCGGGCCATGGTCTCGATCCCGCGTACCAGGTCCAGATTACGCTTCAGGTTTGCGCTCTGAAAGCGCGGGTGGTTGCGCCGGGAATCGCTTTGCGACAAATCCTCGTCCCGCCGGATCGTTCCCGTTAGGAAACCGCGGCCCAGAGGGCTGTATGCCACGAATCCGATGCCGAGCTCGCGGCACGTATCGAGCAGGCCATCCTCCGGGTCGCGGCTCCAGAGGGAATATTCGGTTTGCAGCGCGCTGATCGGATGTTCGGCGTGGGCGCGCCGCAGCGTCTCGACGCCGGCCTCGGAGAGGCCGAGGTAGCGCACCTTGCCCTGGGTCACCAGCTCCGCCATGGCGCCAACGGTGTCCTCGATCGGCGTGTTGGGGTCGACCCGGTGTTGGTAGTAGAGGTCGATGCAGTCAACCCCGAGGCGCTTCAGGCTTGCCTCGCAGGCGCTGCGTACGTACTCGGGCCGGCCATCGATGCCGTGAAAACTGCCATCCCGGGCGCGCTGGATGGCGAACTTGGTTGCCAGCACCACCTGGTTACGCCGCTCGCGGATCGCGCGCCCCACGAGTTCCTCGTTGGTGAACGGGCCGTACATATCGGCGGTATCCAGCAGGTTCACCCCGAGGTCCAGCGCGCGGTGGATGGTGGCAGTCGACTCCGCATCGTCCGGGCTGCCGTAGAAATCCGACATCCCCATGCAACCCAGCCCGAGGGCGGAGACTTTCAATCCTTGATTGCCGAGTTCATGCAGACGCATCGAACCCTCCGTAGTGGTTGAAATCCAATTGCCTTGCGACGTCTCGCCGTGGCGCGACAGTGTCTTGGATAGAGCCCGAGCGCCAACGCGCTCGTTGCTAATGCACCACCAGTCGACATTCTCGCGGAGCCCGGCAACCGCGAGTCTCTGCGCGAATGTGAATGGCCGGGTGTGGCGGATCGGACTACGTGGCTTATACGTTTAGCATAGAAGGCATCGTTCCCTGGCTGCTCGCAGGAGGCATTGCAGCATGCGGATTCTAATCGTTCTCACGTCCCATGATCGGCTGGGCGATACCGGGGAGATGACCGGTTTCTGACTCGAGGAGCTTGTGGCACCGTACTTTCTGCATCAAGGAGGCAGGCGCGGAGATCGTATTCGCCTCGCCGCTAGGTGGTAAGCCGCCGCTCGATCCGAAAAGCGAGCTCCCCGAAAATCGGACCGAAGCGACGACGCGGTTTCAGGCGGATAATGAGGCTGCCGAGCGGCTCGCGAGCACGGAGAAGCTCGCAGTTGCGCGCTCGGAAGACTTCGAGGACGTGTTCTACCCCGGCGGTCACGGCCCCATGTGGGACCTGGCCGCCAACGCCGCCTCGATTGCGCTCTTCGAGGCATTCCTCGCGGCTGGCAAGCCGATTGCAGCGGTGTGTCACGCGCCGGTCGCCCTCATCAACGCTCGTGGCGCAAATGGCGGGTGGGCGGTCGAGGGGCGCAGGCTCACTGGTTTTGCCAACTCCGAGGAGAAAGCGCTCGGGCTGGAAGGTTGTTCCGTTTCTGCTCGAAGACCGTCTTGTCGAACGGGGCGCTCATTACCGCAAGGCAAGGGACTTTGAGCCGCACATCGAAGTAGACGAACGGATGGTGACCGGGCAGAACCCGGCCTCTTCCGCAGCCGTGGCCGAGTGCGATTACTCTCTAAGCCGGCGCGGCGTTGAAGGCTCTCGGGTGTATCGGAAAGGGCGGACGACGGATCGGATGTGCTTGTCGTTGCTATACCGGGTATTCGTAGTTCTTTTTTGCGAAGTAAGTCATCGGTTTGAAGACGCGCTTTAGCTTAAATTCAAATGGCTCTATTCGGCAATGAGCTCAACGCAGTGGCTGACAGACAACCGAAAATCTCTTCACCGCCGGATCAATTCGCCATAAACGCGGGCAGCGTGGTGAACATTCAACGCGTCGGCGAGAGTGCGCGTGTGCAGGCGGAGGTTTTGGGTGCGGTTCCCGGAGCCTACATCGTTTTGCGCGACGCGAACACTGGCCAAGTAGGCCGAACCTTACGCTATTTGGCTCTCAGGTCGGAGGACCCTCTAATCCTGCGTTTTATGCACGAGGGGGTGGTGTACGGGTTCCGTACAGCGGTCTCGCGACTCGTGACCGATCCCGAATACCTTGTTTTCGTCCTTTATCCGCGGCTCGTCGAGCATGTCTCGGTGCGCCGTGAGCCGCGGGCCTTGTGTCGCATGCCCTGCCTCGTAACGTACGCGGGTGGCGATGCCCAGCCAGCTCTCATGCTGGACGTGAGCGCCGCGGGTTGTCGGGTTCTCTCGCCATTCGACGAGGATGAGACTGCGTCATCGGAGCTTCCGTCCGTTACGGTGACTCTGGTGTTGCCGGGCCAGGCCGAGCCCTTTCACGTCTCCGGCAGTGTGCGGCGTTTGACCTGTCGCGAGGAAGGACGCGTTTTAGGCATCGCGTTCGACCAGGAGCAGAGGAGCTTATATGATGCGCTCGATGGTTATTTTCGCTTTGCCCCTCAACCGTGAGCCTTTCGATTGGCGAGTTGGCAGTTGGCATAACTCGACCAGCGTAAGCCACCGCCTATGGCGGTGTGACTAACAGAGGCTCTGCCGTTCCGTCGTGCGTTGAGGTAGATGACCTCCTTCCAAGCGAGAGAAGCGGAAGGAGGTCATCATGCGAGA
>NZ_JBXWZQ010000049.1:0-9952 GCF_059432795.1 Nitrococcus sp.
TTTTGGGTTGAAGACGTAATCTTCCGGGCTCGCAGCGACAGACGCCCTGTGTCCCTCATGAGCGCCCGATGACCGCTAGCGCCGCCCCCGAAATCTATCACGACCTCTGTGCAACGCGCACCGCCGCGACGGGGCGGACGGCTGCAATCTCGGTGGCTATTCGCCGATCCCGAATGCCCGCTTGCCGAGCGTCAAAGCCGGACCGCCTGCCGATTGCGAAGGAACCCGATCATGAGCGAGACACGCACATTGCTCGAAGAAATCGAGCTTCAGGTTCGCTGGGGGGATATGGACGCGTTGGGTCATGTCAACAACGCCGTCTATTTTACCTATTTCGAGCAAATTCGCGTGGCTTGGCTCGAGCGCCTGTCGATCTCAGGCGCCATCGCCGCCGGCGCGCGTGTCGGGCCGGTCGTGGTAAACGCATTCTGCGAGTTTCGGCGACCGATCATCTATCCGACGCAAATCATCGTGCGAATGTTCGGTGGCGATGTCGGCCGCAGCAGCTTCGGAACGTTCTATGAAATTCACGATGCCGGCCGCCCGAATGCCTTGTACGCAAGCGGCAGTGCCAAGGTCGTTTGGGTGCATCACAGTGAGGGGCGCTCCGTGCCGCTGCCTGCCGAGGTGCGTCAGTGGCTGCCCGGCGCAACACACTGAGCGCGGCGGGTACGGAACAACGCTCGCATGAACTATCTCGCCCATTTGTATCTGGCAGAAGACGATGACGCCGCCTTGGTTGGCAATCTGCTCGGTGATTTCGTCAAAGGCAGAATTGATGCAAAGCTCGATTCCCCTATCTATCGCGGCGTCAAGCTGCATCGGGCCATAGACCGCTTCACCGATGCGCATCCGATCCATCGGCTCAGCCGGCGACGCATCAGCACAAAGCGCCGCCGCTGCGCCGGGATCATCGTCGATATGGCTTACGATCATTTTCTAGCGCGGCATTGGCCGCGGTTGCGCAAGCGCCCGCTGGATGAGTTCGCGCAACGCGTCTATGAGGCATTGTATCGCCGTCAAGCCGTGCTCCCGCCGAGCCTGCGCCGAGTGCTGCCGCGTATGGTGCGTGAGGACTGGCTGACCGGATACCGCGAATTGGACAACGTCGCCGTGGCGATCGCTCGGCTGGCATTCAGGCTGTCGCGCCCGACAGCACTGCTGGGCGGGATCAGCGAGATCCGCGGCGCCTATCGGGAGCTGGAGAGCGATTTCACGCATCTATTACCCGCACTGAAGCGCTTCGTCGAGCTGCGCCATGCCCGCGAGATGGCCCTGCAATGCTCACCGTGTGAAGCCTATCCGAGGATGAGAATTTCCCGTGGAGCAGGTAAAAGTGCATGAGCCAGAGGCATTTCGGCGAGCGGGTCCTTGTTCTCCACCCGTGCGGCAGGGCCGACCGACCGCGCGCTCGCAAAAGCGTTGCTCCGGTCAGCAGGCCCGTTGCGGCAGCCGCTGACGCTTGCGAGCCAAACGGCACACGCTCGCCAATCGCGCCAGCGGACGGTTGCGACGGCGGCGCGCCCTTTTCAGAAGGAGCAGAACAAACCGCCGTTTATCGGAATGTTGGCCCCATTAATGTATTGAGAATCATCGGAAGCCAGAAACACCACTACCCGTGCCACTTCACTGGGCTCTCCCATCCGTCCCGCCGGTATCTGGCTCACGATCGCCTCACGTACCCTCTCGGGAATCGCCTCCGTCATGGCGGTACGGATGTATCCTGGCGAGACGGTGTTTACCGTAATACCCTTCGCCGCGCTTTCCTTCGCCAGCGCCATGGTAAAGCCGTGCATTCCCGCTTTGGCCGCTGAATAATTCGTTTGGCCGAACTGCCCCGTCTGGCCGTTCACCGAAGCGATGTTGATGATACGCCCGAAACCCTGATCCCGCATCGCGCCGATGAACTGACGTGTCACATTGAACGTGCTGGCCAAATTGACGCCGATAACCGCGTTCCAGTTCTCCGCCTCCATCTTGTGCAGAAAGGCGTCACGTGTAATACCCGCCGCATTGACGATCACATCGACCCGACCGTGCTCGGCCTCGACCTCGCTCGCCATGGCGCGACAAGCGCTGTGCTCGGAGACATCGCAAGCCACCCAATGGATCTCGTAGCCCAGCTCGCGCTGGGCGGCCTGCCAGGCACCGATAGCTTCCTTTTCCGGGTCAACGCACGTGGTAATCACCCGATAACCCGCAACGGCGAGTTGCTGGCAGATCGCGGTTCCGATGCCGCCGTTGCCCCCTGTTACTAACGCACCGCGCTTGTTCATGCGTTCGTCCTCTTATCCCGCTTGCTACGCGGATGCGCTCGCGGCCCCTAAACACAGCCTGTTCGGCACATCCGGTCTCGAGGGCACGCTGGAAATGCAGTATTTCCACCGGCTTGTGCGCTCTTCCGAGTCAACCGTCTTGTGCGGCGCAGCATAGCATAGGGCATGATAGAAGCGCGAGACGCGCGGGGTCAATGATCGGTCCACGCGGACCGGGAAGGGTACTTCAACGCGCTCGAGGCGCAGGAAGAGGGCCGAGGAGTGCCACTGTGCGTACAAGGCGGAGCCCATCGATCCGGCTCGAGCTATAATATCCCAGACGCGCGTGACAGGCTCAGAAGATAAACCACCCCAAAGGCGGGCGGTCATTCTGATAGCAACGCAGTCACCCTAGCTCGCTCATCGGCGCGCTCACTCGTCCTGCGTCTTGTCGCCAGAGGGCCCTTCCTGCTTCCGCTCAGAGCGTTTGTCCGGATCGCCGGTGTTGAGCCCACTCATTGCCCGCCACATGGCGAGATTGCGCTCGGCGATCTGGGTCAATATCTGCATCGGATTGGCATCGATAAAGCTGCGCGTGCGCTCACGGAAAACTCGCTGCTGCTCTGCCCAGAGCTCCATGCTCTTCTCAAGATAACTCGTAAGCATATTCTGCATGGTGCCGCCGTAGGCACGGATGAGCTGAGCAAGCAGTTCGCTGCTGAAAATCGGCTCACCTCCCTCCTCCTCCTCGGCGATGATCTGCAGCAAGATGCTGCGTGTCAGATCCGCCTTGGTCTTGGCATCGATGACTGCAAAATCAACGCCGTTGAGCACCAATCGCTTTACGTCTGCGAGTGTGATGTAGCTACTGATAGCCGTATCATAGAGGCGTCGGTTGGGATATTTTTTTATAATCCGCGTCTTAGACATAGGGCGCCTCTCGTGCTGACGTTTTATCCGCGCTGGTCCGGCTTTACCCCCCATCCCGCCAGAGAGGTCATGGCGACCTCCATGGGACGTGCCCGAGCCTTCTCGCGCGGTTGAAGCCGACCCCGGATTGACCGTTCGAATGGTCGGGACGAGCGCGTAGCAGAGCCTTCAGGTATGGGGCACTGTGCTGCCCGATGCCTCACCCCCCCGCGCCTTGCACCAAGGTCATAGTATGGCATTGTTGCCGAGCTAACGCCGCCAATGCGCACAATAATTGCCAAGCCGGCGCTCATCGGGATTGCTGCGTGACGCTGGATCGCATGCGTGACCGCATAAAAGCTCTTAAATGTCATCGCTGGTGCACAACGCCAGAATGACGGCAGCGAGCATGCGCCTGATAACGGGGGAACCGTCGCGATTAAAAAAAGCGGCCCCCTCTTTGTGAGGGCGCCCGTAATCAGCTATCCCGTCAGCAGACGCTGCACCGCGGCGATCTCCTCGTGGGCCTCCTCGAGAATCGGAGCCCGCGCCGAAATGCCGACCTCGCTCAGGTTCAAGCGCGCATAGGCCGGTAAATCATCGAGACTCGGGTAATGGCCACTCGCCTCCGTGCCGGCATAGCTTTGCAGCTGAGAGGCAATGATCAAATCGGCATAGTCCGCGTTGCCTTCGCGCTCTCGGTACCAATTCTCGGCCTCCAGCACAGCAGCGATCAGCTCTTCGGAAAAATTCCAGCGCCGTAGGATCATGGCGCCAACCTGACCACGATAGGCCGTAATCGTGCTCTCGAGGAGTTCCGGATCCTGGACGAGGTCGTCGTAATGATGAGCGTGGGCCAGGATCGGCACGACTCCGATGTCATGGACCAATCCGGCCAGCAAGGCTCGATCCGGATTGAATCCCCCCAGCTTACGCGCGAGCACTGTGCTGATGGCGGCAACCACGGTGCTATGCGTCCACAGCTCGGCCATGCGCTGGCGCAGCTGCGCGTGTTTGGTCTGAAAGACCTCTCGCATGGTCGCGGCGACGATTACGTCGCGGACATTCTTGAGACCGAGTCGCACTATCGCCCCGCTGAGGCTGTCAGTGGCTTTCTGGCCATGGAACGAGGCGCTGTTGGCCGCCTGAATGATACGCGCGGCGACCACCGGATCGGCTTGGATGATCCGCGCCACCTCACCCGCCCCCGCATCAGGGTCGTTAATCGCCTGGCGAACTCGCAACGCGATCTCAGGCATGCTCGGCAGTTCCAGGCGATCTTCCATAAGATCCTGGATCAGGCGATAAAAGAGCCGATCACCAGCAGCCTCGTCCGCCTCCACCACCTCCTCGACTTGATACTCCAGTGGTGAGTTGGCCTTGAGCTGCTCCTGGATCCGCTGACGCGACAGACAGATCAGCTTGACTTCAGTGCAGGAAATCGCATTGAAGGGATAGGGATCCTCAAGGCCCAAGGGCTCTTCTGCGATTCCCGCATTGCCCATGCCGATGAGCCTGTGCCGCGAACCGTCGTTGCCGATGACAAGCACCTCCCCGGAGAGCACGTAACGGATGTACGCATCGTTCACGCCTCGGCGAGCGAGAACGGTCTTTGCCGGATGCTCCTCAATCTGCGCCTCGGAAGCCAGCGCTCCCAGGGCCCCCTCATCCAGCTCGCGCAACGGAATAAGGCCCTCCAGCATGTCTCGCGATATGTTGCCTGCCATAAGCTATGTCTCTGTCCCAACTCGCTTCGACATAATTGGTTCCCCCATAACGCTCCCACGCCATGCGTCGTGAAAACATTAACCCTTTCTCAAAAGAGCTTGCCTGCAGTATCGACAGGACATTTCGAAACTGAAGAAAGCAGCCCGCCCTCGGCTCGTTCAACGAGCACGCACATTGCCAGGGGATAGGGATGGCGCGGCCGCGGGACCGGCAAACGCTTGGTTCTGCGCGCGATTCGCCTGCATAGTCTCCGCCGAGAAACTGGCAGCCATAGGAGCGAGACCCTACGATGACACTTCGCTAAGCTATAGCCACCGACTAACCGAATCGTTTCCATTCCAGCGGCGTGAGTACGTTTCGAGGCGAACCATGGCAGGACATAGCAAGTGGGCGAATATTCAACATCGCAAGAAGGCGCAGGACGCCAAGCGAGGCAAGATCTTTACTAAGCTGATCCGGGAGATCACGGTAGCCGCGCGCGCCGGCGGTCCGAATCCCGAACTGAGTCCACGGCTGCGGCTCGCCATCGATCGCGCCCTCAGCGTCAACATGCCGAAGGATAATATCGAGCGCGCGATCAAGCGCGGTGCCGGCGCCGATGAATTGGAAAACTATGAGGAGGCTCGATTCGAGGGCTATGGGCCGGCCGGCGTCGCCATCATGGTCGACTGCATGACCGACAACCGTAACCGCACGGTCGGCGAGATTCGGCATGCCTTCAGCAAACACGGCGGCAACCTGGGCACGGACGGCTGCGTGGCGTACCTGTTCCGCAAGCAGGGCGTTTTTTTCTTCCCGCCCGAGAGCAACGAGGACCGCCTCCTGGAGGTCGCCCTGGAGAGCGGAGCCGAAGACGTAGCGACGAGTGAGGACGGGTCCGTGGAGATATTGAGTTCCCCTGAACACTATCACACGGTCAAGCAGGCATTGGACAAGGCCGACCTACACCCGGCGGACGCCGGAATCACCATGCGGGCGGATACCACGGTAACGCTGAGCGCCGAAGACGGCCACAAGACGCTAAAGCTCATCGAACATTTGGAGGATCTGGACGACGTCCAAGATGTCTACACCAACGCAGAAATACTCGAATCAGCCTACGACGAAGCCTGAGAGCCTGTTGCGCACCGCGGCGCAGCACATCCTCGGTATCGATCCCGGCCTGAGGATCACCGGCTTTGGTGTCATCGCCGCCCATGGTCGCAAGCTGAGCTACGTCGCCAGCGGCATTATTCGGGTGCGCGAAGGCCCCCTTCCTGAGCGGTTGTTGACGTTATTCGAGCAACTCTCCCACGTCGTGGCGCAGCATAAGCCGACCGTCGCCGCGGTCGAGCGGGTTTTCGTGCATCGAAATTCGGACTCCGCGCTCAAGCTCGGCCATGCCAGGGGCGCCGTCATCTGCGCGTGTGCCCGCAACGGTCTGTCGATCGCCGAGTACACGCCCCGCGCAATCAAGCTGGCGCTGGTCGGAACAGGCAACGCCGACAAGCATCAGGTACAGTACATGGTTCGAAGTTTGCTGGGCTTGCGCGGGGAGTTGCGAGTCGATGCGGCGGATGCGCTGGCGACTGCCGTTTGTCACGCTCACCAGCAGCGCTACGCGCGCCTTCGGGTAGATGAGACTCCCACATGATCGGCCGCTTGCGTGGCATTCTGATCGAAAAGCAGCCACCTCGGCTGCTCATCGACGTCCAGGGCGTGGGCTACGAACTCGAGGCCCCAATGTCCACTTTCTACGAGCTTCCCGCCCAGAGCGAGGAGGTGGTGCTACGTACTCACCTTGCCCTGCGGGAAGACGGATACAACCTCTATGGCTTTCACACCGAGCAGGAAAGAATGTTATTCCGCTCCCTCATTCGAGTCAGTGGAGTGGGCCCAAAGATGGCGCTGGCCTTTCTCTCCGGGATGCACACTGAGGAATTCCTGCGCTGCATACGCCTGCGTGACATCGCAGCGCTCACCCGGCTACCCGGCGTCGGCAAAAAAACGGCGGAACGCCTGGTAATCGAGATGCAGGACCGCCTCTCGACATTCGACACGCAAGCCATACACGCCGTGGGCGCCGCCTCATCGGCAAAGAGCACCAGCGAAGTTCGCATCGACGCCGTCAATGCCTTGCTTGCACTCGGCTACAAGGCGCCTGAAGCCCACCGCCTGCTGGCCGGCCTGGACAAGGAAGAGCACAGCAGTGAGGAATTGATCCGGGCCGCTCTTCGCCGGGCCGTTCAGAAGCCGCAATGAGGAACAACTCCAGGCACAGGCGCGCTTCGAGGCAATCCGGCATTGACCCGGCGCGCGCTGCTCGACAAGGCGCCAACGCATATACGCGATCGAACGCTGATGGTAATGATACGTCCGGCTGATCAGGCGCACACAGCGAGGCGCTGGCGATGATTGAATCAGATCGAGTCATCCAGGCACAGGCCGCCAGCGAAGAGGAGGCCATTGATCGCAGCGTCCGCCCACGCACGTTAGCCGACTACGTCGGCCAGCCGCCGGTCCGGGAACAGATGGAGATTTTCGTTCATGCTGCCCGGCAACGCGGCGAGCCGCTCGATCACGTTCTGATTTTCGGCCCGCCGGGTTTGGGCAAGACGACCCTTGCACATATCGTCGCCCATGAGCTGGGAGTGGAATTGCGGCAAACCTCCGGACCGGTGCTGGACAAACCCGGTGATCTGGCCGCGCTGCTGACCAATCTCCAACCCCACGACGTCTTGTTTATCGACGAGATCCATCGCCTCTCGCCCGTCATCGAGGAAGTTCTTTATCCGGCGATGGAAGACTTCAAGATCGACATCCTGATCGGCGAAGGACCCGCCGCGCGTTCGATCAAGCTCGAACTGCCGCCCTTTACGCTGGTGGGCGCCACAACCCGGGCGGGGCTGCTCACCTCCCCGTTGCGTGATCGCTTCGGAATCGTGCAGCGACTGGAGTATTATTGCATCGAGGATCTCTCGGCTATCGTGCGCCGTTCCGCGGCGCTGCTTGCGTTGGCGATCGATGCTGACGGGGCGCGGGAAATCGCGCAGCGCTCGCGAGGAACTCCACGTATTGCCAATCGCCTGCTACGGCGCGTGCGCGATTTTGCCGAAGTCAAAGCGGATGGGCGCATTACGCTGCGCGTTGCCGCGGCTGCCATGGATCTGCTGAACGTGGACGGCAACGGCTTCGACGTCCAGGATCGGCGGTTGCTGCGGACCATTATCGAAAAATTCGACGGCGGCCCCGTGGGAGTGGACAGTCTAGCCGCGGCGATCGGCGAGGAACGTGGCACCATCGAGGACGTGCTCGAACCCTACCTCATCCAACAGGGCTTCATCCATCGTACGTCGCGAGGGCGGATGGCGACTCGTAACGCTTACCTGCATTTTGGCTACCCGCCTCCGGCCGGAATTCACGAGAGGATGCCGGATCTGTTCGACGACACTTGAGACGCGCTCTTTTAACGGCAATGAAGCTATACCACCCGAGATCGACACTGACGCTGATTCTGTATGGCTTCGGAGTCGTATCGTTGCCGCTGTTTTTTGCGCTCGCCTACGCCGGCCTATACGTTGACCGACTTTCCGAGCAGGCCCAGACTGCCGTCTACAATGCGGCTCAAGCGATCCAGGGCAGCCGCAGTCTGGCGGAAGCACTCACCGGCATGGAGCGAACGGCGCGGCAATACCTATTGCTCGGAGACAATTCGCTGTTCAAGGTTTACAAAGAGACCCATGACGAGTTTCAGTTCATCGTCAGCCGGCTCAGCGATCTGAGCGCCGAAGCGCCTCACCGCCGCCACATTCGCGATATCGGCCAGCAGGAAAGCGACCTGTTTCAGCGTTTATCGAATGACGACGCGCGCCACGAGATGACGCAGCAGGAGGTTGCGGATACCTTCATCACGCTGCACAAGCTCGCCGACCGAATCAGCCGGGGGAGTAACCGCCAGATCGACCACGAGGTCCAGATAATGCAGCAAACGGCCACCATGGCTCAGCGAGTGCTCTTTTGGTTGGCGATTGCGCTTATCCCGCTCACGCTTATCTCGACGGCGATTTTCACGGTGCTGATCTCGCGCCCCGTGCGCCAGGTCGACAACGCCATCCGCGAGCTCGGCGACGGACGCTTCGGTTCGCCGATCGAGGTTTCGGGCCCGCAGGATTTGCATGCGCTCGGCGAGCGCCTCGACTGGCTGCGCCGTCGGTTGATCGAGCTCGAGAGCGAGAAAACCCGCTTCCTGCGCCACGTCTCCCATGAGCTAAAGACGCCGCTGACCACAATCCGGGAGAGCACGGCGCTGCTGGGGGATGAAATCGTCGGCAGGCTAAGCGATGAACAACGGGAGATTACCGAGATCCTCCATGACAGCGGGCGCCGTCTCCAGGTCCTCATCGAAGACCTGCTCGATTTCTCCCGCATGCAGGCTCACCGCCCCGCACTCAACCTCGCCCCGGTGGACATGAGCGAGTTGGTTGAAACCGTGCTGCAGAATCACAAGCTGGCCGTCAGGGCAAAATCCCTGCAGATAACTAGCAATCTGACGGAGTGCCGGCTCATTGGCGACCGGGGAAAGCTACGAACCGTCGTGGATAACCTGCTGTCCAACGCAATCAAATTCTCGCCCACCCATGGTGTACTTACCATCAGGACGCTTCAGATCGAGAACACCGCCGTGCTGGACGTCGCTGATCAAGGGCCAGGAATCTCCGTCGAAGAGCGGGACAGGATTTTCGAAGCCTTCTTCCAGGGCGAGCGCCAGCCCGAAGGCTACGTCAAGGGCTCAGGGCTCGGGCTTTCCATTGCCCGGGAGTATGTGCTCGCGCACGACGGGCGGATCGACGTTTTGGACATGCAAGGCGCAGGCGCGCGCCTGCGGGTCATGTTGCCGCGTCGCACGGCCCCGGCGCTTGTGGCCGTCAACGCAGCGGCCGGACACAAACCTTGAACATACCTATCCCTTTAGCTCCTAACGCGTTAATCAGTCGTGTCGCAGTTCTAAACGGGTATTTTGTCGAAGTGATTGATGTGCTTCGCATCCGGCCTTCAGGCCCAAGTGTGCTTGTGGAGCTGAG
>NZ_JBXWZQ010000050.1:0-12634 GCF_059432795.1 Nitrococcus sp.
CAGAGCCGTTCCGGGTCTTGGGTAGCATCCCTCGGCTCGCAAAATCAGAGTGCGTTGATATACCGCATGTTAGGAGCTAAGTGCATAGGTATGTCCCAGCAGCTTTTTGAATACTCGCTATCGCAGATCGGACGAAAGATGATGACATAATCGTTGCGAAGCATTGCGCTGAAGCTGTTTTCGGAGTCAACCTCCCCAATGAGCGAGTAAATCTTCCGATTAGCGTCGTAACGGATCTGCGGGTAAGAGCTGAATTCTGCGGTACTGGGAGCTTTGAGGTAGTCCTCGATGATTGACTCCGCCATCGTTTGCGCGAGCGACCGGTCTGGATGAGTAGGGGAATGGCGCGAGGAAGAATCATTATCTGAATTCCCCGCAAACATCGCTAGTATGACGAGTAGGACAAGCCCTACCAGAACTACCTGCAAACAGCCCTTCATATTGAGGTTTCTTAGGTGGCCATTGCCTGAAACTTGGTTAGCCTGAAAACAGCCTACGACGCATAGTTGATTCATGTGTGATGCGTTCCGCACTCTACGGCAGCGACTCGCACGCTACTTCAGGCAAATCCACTTCCTGGCGACGGCCGCAGGCAATCTGATTAGGCCTTAGCTATATTGGGGTACGTCCCCTATTTCGCTTTCTATTTCGCTATTTCGTTTCTATTTCGTTTCGTAACAGAGACCGGATATGTGGCAATCCGCACGCTATCGTCGCGCCGAGGCACGTAAAGCCAGCCTGGATCGCGAGATCGATCGTATCCCTGAACAGGATCTACGTTCCTTCCATGAGGCACTCTCCGGGAAGACCAAGGACCCCGATACGTTTGCGACGCTTGCCTGGTGCATGGTCGGCATACAGTACATTTACCTCAACCATCCCAAACGGACGCTGCTTGTCATCCTTGCCTATGCGATCGGTGCCCTGACCCTTACTGCTGGCATTGGCCTTGTAATCATTATCGCCACTTTGATCCACGAGCTCGCACAATGTATCGAAAGCCAGGCAATCGTGATGGAGCACAATAACCGTGTGAAGGAAGCGTTGCTCGAGCGTTACAGGGCAGATAGGCAAGTACTAGCGACTCGGCTTTGATTTCCAGCAGGTCACCGAGCTCGAAGCTTACGTTAGCACCTCAAACGGACGAGGGATCACTGTGGCGATCCCCCGTAGCCAAAGCGCGCCTGAAACTGGAGCGGGGCGAAATGGCCGGTTGGTTGGAGGGGCGCCCCTCACCAGCGTGGCGGGTGAGCCTGGTGGGTGAATGCTGTTTGATGGGTGTTTAACAGTGGTCGAAAGGGTGGTTTCCTTGCCCGAGACGACTTCGCAAACTACTTGTCGCCGCGTCGCAAGTTAGTTGTCGCATTACATCAGCGTCATGTGAAGACCATCACCAAACCGGGTCCCCGCTCGGGTCCCCGTTGGACACCGCGCACGGCGGATGGTGAGATAAGTCGTTGTTTATATGGTGGCCAGGGACAGAATCGAACTGCCGACACGGGGATTTTCAGTTCTTTATATTGCGCCACACTGATCCACTTTATACACAAATTCAGTTGCTTATAAAAGTCTACAGCCATAGTATGCCACTACAAGCCGCACCGATGTAGACGCTCTGTGGACACGAACAAATCAATAACAACTTATGAGAGTACTGCTTCCGGACGACGGCGCTGCTGCCAGAAAGAGCTCGCTTGCTCTCTCGATCGTATCGGCAGGACTGTCCAGAATCCTGCCAGCCTTCCACGCGGAGGTATTCATCAGTATTTACGGTCCGCGTTAAGTAGCATTATAAGTCGATGTTGCGACGTGTAGTAGGCGCGGAGAAACCGACTGGCATTTGGACAGGATCAAGGAAGAGATAGCCAGTTCATGCGCTGCTGAGCAGGTACAGGGGGGATATGACAAGACTTTGGATTGTCCGCGCCGGGAAACAGGGCGAACGCGAGCTTGCCGCGATTGAGCGGAGCAAGCTCTTTCCCGGATTCCTTGAAGTTGGGGACCTGAGTGCGTTGAAGGACCGCAATGCGATCCTTGCGCATCTGCAAGAAATTATGCCTAACGCAGGGCATAACCGTCTTCGCAATTTCGCCGCACAACTCAACCAGTTCGTCAACACGATCCAGGAAGGCGATTGAATCGCCCCGGCTATTCCGGAGGCCCGTTGGTGTGAGTCATGCCGCTTTGGCGGACTCGTTGAGTTGCCGATAATACGCCGCTTCGGCCTCAGCGGGGGGCACGTTGCCGATCGGTTCCAGCACCCGCCGGTGGTTGAACCAGTCGACCCAAGCCAATGTCGCCAGCTCCACCGCCTGAGGAGTCTTCCAGGACTGGCGATGGATGACTTCGGCCTTGTAGAGACCGTTGATCGTCTCGGCCAGCGCATTGTCATAGGAGTCGCCGACGCTGCCGACCGACGGCTCGATGCCAGCCTCCTTCAAGCGCTCGGTGTAGCGAATCGACACGTACTGCACTCCGCGGTCACTGTGGTGGATCAGACCGCCGCCCTCGGCCGGTCGCCGCTCATACAGCGCCTGCTCTAGCGCATCGAGCACGAAGTCGGTGCGCGCCGAGGTGGAGGCTTTCCAGCCGACGAGGCGCCGGGCAAAGACATCAATGACGAAGGCGACATAGACGAAGCCTTGCCAGGTCGAGACGTAGGTGTAGTCCGACACCCACAGCGCATTCGGCCGCTCCGCCCAGAACCGGCGGTTGACCCGATCCCGCGGGCAAGGCTTGGCCTTGTCGCTCACCGTGGTCTTGTGCGGCTTTCCCCGCACTACGCCCTGCAATCCCATCTGGCGCATTAGCCGTTCGACCGTGCAGCGCGCCGGCGCGATACCCTCGCGGATCAATTGGTGCCAGACCTTACGAGCGCCGTAGACTCGAAAATTCTCCTCCCAGACCCGGCGGATCTCCCCGCAGAGGTATTCATCGCGGCGTGTCCGCGCCGGGCGCTGGCAGCGACCGGCTTTACGGGCAGCACGCAGATAGTACGTCGACGGGGCGATCGGCAGTATCCTGCAGATCGGCTCGACCCCGTATATGTGCCGGTGGTCGTCGAGGAACGCCTTCATCACTTCGGGCGGCGGTCGAGCTCCGCCTGGGCAAAATAGGCCGAGGCCTTGCGAAGAATCTCGTTGGCCTGGCGCAGCTCGCGAACCTCGCGCTCCAGCGCCTTGAGCCGCTCGCGCTCATCGGTGGTTGTTCCCTCGCGAACACCCGCGTCACGCTGAGCCTGTCGGACCCAGCGACGCAACGTCTCCGAGGTGCAACCCAACTTTGAGGCAATCGCCTGGATCGTGGCCCATTCCGAGGGATAGTCAGACTGGTGCTCGCTGACCATTCGCACCGCCCGTGTCCGGACTTCCGGTGAATACTTCGTCGTTCTGCTCATGGCTCCATACTCTCAAGGTTTGGAGCCTCCGGGAATCCCGGGGCGGTTCAATCTTGTGGTGATGCCGCGCAAGGTTACCAACGGTGTGGCGATCGGCGAAGTCACCGGCGATTACGTCTATGACGCTGACGATCCGCACAAGCACTCACGGACCATTAAATGGCAGGAAGAATCCGTTCCGCGTGACATTTTTAAACAGGATTTACGGCATTCGTTCGGCGCTTTTATGACGATCTGCGAAATCAAACGCAATTCGGCGCTTGATCGTGTACGCGCGGTTCTCAGGACAAGTGCCGATCCCGGCGCGCTTCTTGGCAAGCAGGGGGTTACACCGGCCCATCCCCATGGCGACGAAGCGGAAGCCGAAGACTACGCCACAAATATCGAGGACATTGCCAACCAGCAGATCATTTCGCTCATCAAATCAGAGTTTTCCGGCCATGGGCTGGCTGAGCTTGTCGCGGAGATTTTGCGCGTCGAGGGCTACACGACGAAGGTCTCGTTGCCCGGCCCGGATGGCGGTGTGGATATCCTTGCCGCCGGCGGCATGCTCGGTCTCGGCGAGGACCGAATCTGCGTACAAGTTAAATCGGGAGACGGTGCGGCCAATCACGATGTGGTCCTGCGGCTCATCGGTTCGGTTTCGAACACGCAGGCGCAGACGGGGCTCCTTGTCAGTATCGGAGGCGTGAATCCGGCTGCTCAGAAGGAGCTTGAGAACAATTTCTTCAAGCTTCGGCTGTGGCAGATGCCAGACGTGCTAAAAGCGCTATTTCGGGCCTATCGCGAGCTTTCAGACGAGACACGCGCGAAACTGCCGCTCAAGCAGATATGGGCACCGATAGGGGGAAACGATGCATGAGTACGCATCGCTTACATAGCATCCATAAAGAGCTTGTTGTCGAAGATCACCTAGTCGGGCAGCACTTCGCTTGAGGCCGGCGAGCGTGCGGAACACGGAGTCAGAGTCCTTTGAATCAGCCCACAGCACTCCATTTTCTCCATCGAATTAGTTGCTTATAAAAGTATGAGGCCACATTAGCCCACTTTAATTCATATCGGCGTGGACGCTGCATGGACATGCACGAATCATTTAACTATAAGGTATATAAGCACTATCGAGCTTCACGATAACGACTAAGCCCGCGATCAGAAATGCAGTCGAACAGTATTTTCGTCTGGTGCGGCACTTCTTTGATCGCACTTTGCGTGTCTAGATCCTGTTTTTTTCTACAAGCCTCCTGTAGTGTTCACCTAATGCTGTAAGCCTACATGCTTTACTCTCCATTGCAGCATGCCACATATGTGGAGCATTAACAGGAACAAGAAGATTTAGTCGGTTATACCGCTGAAGAATCGAGAATATTCTCGTGTTCTGTTCATTCGGTGGTGGCATTTCAGCATCTCTTCCTCTCATTTCTGGTTCATATGTTGGATCAAGGGCGTACTGAAATCCAGGCACAGGAAAAAACTCAGTGATTCGTCGCAGATCATCGATATTAATCGGAGGTGAGGACTTGCGTAACGAGACGAACTGCTTAACGTTTGTTTTGAAAACAGGTCGTTGTTCCCAGGCCCCTAATGACTGATCTATGTGAGCATATACACTGCCTGGTGTAATGTCGCCGGTAAGATTAGCGGCACTTCCATTCAGCGCATCCACCAAGAGCGTTGTAAATACTCCCCGCCCATTTTCCTCCGTGGCGTATTGGTCTTTCGTAGATGCGGTTAGCACGGTCAGCCCCTCCGAAAGATTCGCAAGTTGATCTCCACCAGGAGGCGTACCTGCTATGCCAGAATGACAACTATCTAATATGATCACTTTATTCTTAGCGGGAGAAGCGTTTGCCAGTGTCAGAATGCATGATAAAGATACACCTTCATCCCCACGTCTAGAATCCGTGGCAAGTATGTAGCCGCCTGAAGCTTCTATGTGCCCGTGCCCGGCAAAGTAAAGTAGCGCTATTTCGGCGTCAACGTCGAAAAGCCCTTCGATCTGATCTTTCAGATCGCCACGCAGCACTGTGTCTGCTGGCCCTGTTCCAGTTAGAAGGCGGCAATCAAAGTTAACCTCTCCCCCATCGTGCCTGCCCAACGCTGATTTAACAGCATAGGCATCACCAACGCATCCGAATAAATTTCCACCGTGCTCGTAGTAATTTATTCCAACAACAAGTGCAATTCTCATCTGGCCTCATTCCCCCTACACGTCATAGGCTATCGATAAACTTCTCAATAGTTTTCCAGCTCCATACGACAGTCCGCACGCCGGGAAGATCAGTTCTATCGTCCCTATAGGCCCAGATTCCTAGAACCTTCTTATTTTCCTCCTTGGCGCAGGATATTTCCCATCTTTGTCCAGTTGAGGTCAGGGAATTTTTGCTTACAAGGGCAATAACACCATCGGATCTCCGAATCCGAGTGCGAACTCGTTCTTTCCAACGTGAATCGTAAGGCTCCTTCACCGACATATCGATATATTCAAAAGGGGATTTCGTGTTTAAGGATTGGCCTTTCAAAAAATCCCTTTGTCTTTCGTCTTCGATAGCAAATGCTACGAATAACACCTTTTTTTCTGCCATTCCCCCTCCTTTTTTTCGTTACTGTGTTACATATTATATGTTCTTGATCAATACAGCATGTTGATGAAATCGGCAGGTTGGCACCATTTAATCAGATAACTTGCGCTTGATGCTGCGAAGAGTATGCCGAGGGTTTAGTCTTACTCCCGAACTGGCTTCTCGTGCGTTACTACTGGTGCATCACAAAATCCCTTGCTCTCACTCATTGGACGCTCTTGTAGAATCGTACGGCGGATCGTCTCTGCGTTTGGAATGTTTGAGGCGTTCCATCGTACGACCTTTAACCCAGCTTCCTCAAGGATAGCATCCCTTTTCTTATCTTTTCCTTTCTCGTGGGTTCGATCGTCAAGCTCAATGACGCTCACAATCCTAAAGCTTGGGTCGCACACGAGGAAATCGGCGACCTTTTGTCGAGCCTCAGCGAAGCGCGCAAAGTTTTGCTTTCTGTCGCCGCCCTTGGTGAACAGGAACTGGCTGAAAGACACTTGGGATAAAATGACCTGATCCGGTAGAGCGGCTTTTAGGCGGCCGAAGAGAACTTGTTCAGGATCCGAGAGTACTCGCTTAGCTCGGAATTTGGCCGGTGACGGACCGGCCTCACCTTGCGCCCCATTGCGACGGCTTCGCTTTTTGTTGGACGCGAATCCAGAGATGGCCGCAGCTGCTATAGCCAATACCACGAGATATCCAACGCTTTCCATGCTGGCTGGCTCCCTCGGTTAATTACTGTAGATAGGTACGCGCTGAGTGTAGCTATTTCGGCACCGCAGCACTTCTTCGTTCAGGTTCTTATCTGGTCCAATGCACTCTTCAAGGGGTTTGCCCGGCACGTGTATCTCTTTCCAGCCTATGATTTCTCGATCACTTCCGGTGAAGACGTGGACCATGTCACCAACCGTTGTATGTAGGACTTTCTTTAGGCCTCCCCTTATTGTGGGTCCAATGTCTGGAAATCCGTTCGTTTCTGCGGGCGTGCCGTTTCCCTCTGCCTGAATAATTGGCACAGCCAATAGGCCTATTAGTATCGCTGCGGTGGTGGCTATCCTTAGCCTCATGACACCCCCTTCCTTATGAATCAGTGGTCTCGCCTGCTCCTGAACGTCCGGTGTTGCTTTGCGGCTGGACCGGAAGCATTCCCCCTCTTTGGCTTCCGTCCATTACTGTGGTAGTAGCTGGAGCTAGTATCTTTGTTCTAGTTCTCGTTGCTGGTATTTTTCTTGTTTGAACCAGCGGGCCAATGCCCGCTCGGCTATTACTAAGCCTTTTCCGCCCCTGGCGAGTCCCTGCGTGCCCTTTCTATCTCCGGGCTAATCTGTCCCTGTTCCGGCATCGTTTCGCCCGTGAGCAGCCAGTAACTGTATTGCGGCCATTCACGGGCGATCGCTTCCATAACGTCGCCCCTCGGCGAGCTGCCTCTTTGCTCTATCCCTTCGATTGTTCTCATGGGCACGCCAAGTCGCTGAGCAAACCGTGTTCGCCCTTCCCCTATTGATTCCCGTAGCTCACGGACGCGTGCCCCAATCGTTGACATACTACAACTGTCGTGTATCCTCGTAATGTAGGTACTACATATGTAGTAGCCACGGTGCTGCAAAGTGCAACAAAGTGTTTAACAGTGGACTTCGAGCATATGGACGAGCGTGCGATAGGGCAAGGGATTGTGTGGCCGCTTGTGACGAAAGAGCGGTTTGCAGAGCTTAGCGGCCTAGAAGAAGGCATCGTCCGGGGGATGATCGAGAAGGGCCACATCCCGAGCGTCAAGGTTGGCCGTCATCGGATGGTGAACCTTGCGCTGGTGACCCGCGAGTGCTTGGAGCGGGAGGACTGGGCATGAACATCGAAGTTGAGGATACGGGCCTTCGGATTCTGCGTTGCGCCGGCTGCGCCTGCGTCTACGTGCAGCGCTACAGCCGCATTCACCGCGAGTGGCTGCTGGTCTCCTGCCACGGCTCGACCGCCGAAGCCCTGGCGGCGGCTTCCGGATACACGTTTTAGGGGCGCAACGTGAGCACCGAGACGCCCACGCTTACCCCGCGCGACGAGCTCGCCTTCCTGCTCATCGCCTGCCGCCATGCGCAAGCGCTGCTGTCGCTCGCTCGCGGCGAGTTCGCCGAGCGCGCCGCCCTCACCTTCGCCCGCGAAGTGCTGAGCGCGTTGCACCCGGTCTGCACCGGCCTGCGCCGGCCGGCCGATATCGCTTCCGCGCAGGCCGAGCTGCGCAAGGCAATTACTCAACTCCACGCACTCAGCGCGACACGGCACGACCGGCCGAGCACTCCAGGTGCCTTCAATCACCGGCCGCTCGAAGCCACAGCGCGCGCCACAGCCGAACACCGACCCGAAGTCCCATCGACCCAACCCCCTGGCGGCCAAGCGGCGTATGAGACCGGGAAAGCGGTCAACGCCCCCAGCGGCCGGGGCCGTCGAGCGAAGGGAGGTACGGCGCGTCACGCTGGCCGCGCGCCGCAAAAAAGCCGCCAGCCCATCGAGTCCCGCCTAAGGGAAGGAGAACGCTCATGATGCAGCAGACCATCAAAGTCGACGTGCTCGGCGCCCGGCGCGTCAACGTCGACGGCAACACCTACTCAAAGCTCTTCCTCGCCCAGCGCGAGGACGAGAACAAGGACGTCTATGGCGTCATCCCGATGACGCTTACCTGCGAGTCCGAAGTGATCGACCAGTTGAAGGCCCACGAGCTGCCCAAGCTCCTCGAGGTCCGCGTGCTGTTGCGCCTCGCCGGCGGCGGCAAGACCGGCATGCACGCCCTTGGTATCGAGACGGCGGCCAACAACGCCAACCGGCCCGCGCCTTCTGGCCAGAGCCCGGCACAACCGGCCAAGACCTGATGTACGTGTGCACGGAATTCGCCTCTGACGGCGTGACCTGCACCAACTGGGTTGCGCTGCAGCAGGGCGTATTGCCGCCCTTGTCCCTTGAGGATGGGGCGGCTATCGGTGCGTCCGCAATGCTCGTCTTTGCGGTCGCTTGGGCATACCGCCTGCTAAAGCGGGCGGCCTAGCAATGGGGGAAACCGACCATGGGTGGTCCAACGCTTGATGTATCGGCCATTACGACCTTCCTGGATGGCTCCGTTTTGACCGGCGTCACGGCTGTGGCCGGCTCGGCGCTCATCATCTACTTCCTCGTCAAGGGCTATCAGTACGTGCGCCGCGCGGGCTGATCGGCGGGGGCCTCCCACGCGGAGGCCCCTTTCATTCCACGGAGGGTGAGGAATGGAAGGATGGATCGTGCTCGCCGTCATTCTCATGGCTTCCTATCTGCTTTTCTCCTGATAGTGCTCTCGCTGCCGGCGCACGCGCTCGCGCCACCTGTTACCCCAATCGGGCTTCGTCATATCCAAAAGGCCGGGGGCGTGCTCAATGGTCGGGTCACCTACCAGATCGGGCTCGGCCAGGCCGCCACCTACGTCGAGAAAAACATCGCCATCGGCAAGATCAGCATGGGCTCGGTCGCCAAGGGCATCCTCGGCCGGGGGCTCGCCGGCGGTGCCGCCTACCTTGCGCTCACTGCCCTGCTCGAAGGGGCGGGTTATCTCTGGGACGAAGCAGCGGAGGAAGTCAAAAGCCAGGGCGACCCGGGCGGGTATCCCTGCGAGAACGGCAGGTGGGGGAACAACGAGTTTTCGTCTGCCCACACGCCGTGGGCTTGCGACGAAGCGTCGGCTTTTGCGTTGTGGAAAGAGTATCTGCCTACCGCTTATAGCGGCTGGTTCAACTGGGAGATCACGAGCATCGTTCTCACCAGCGGTGATCCGTACGACGACGTGGCGAGTACGCGCGGTTACGTCGAAGTTTGTTATCTGAAAAATGGCGGTAGCGGGCCATCAGAATGCACCGAAGATCAATTTATCGGCGTTTATGACAGCTCGGGGTCGGCAACGCAACCGGCTATACCGGGTGAAACTATTAGTAATGAAACGCTCGGCGAACTCGTCATTGAGCACGGCGATCCTGGGCTATGGGAAGACATGCTCATTGATCCGGTCACGGGCCAGCCCATCACGGTCCAAGAAATTGCCGACGGCATGTGGGATCTGCAAAAAGAGAAAGTCGAGCAGGCCGGGGGCGATCCCGAAACCGTGCCCGCCCCGGCTACGGTGGGCGACGCCGAGGAAGGGACCTCGGAGGAAGCCCCCGAGTCCGATCTTCCGAAGTTCTGCACCTGGGCCACCATCGTCTGCGACTGGGCGGACTGGCAGCAGGAGACACCCGAGGAACCCGAAGCACCGGAGCTGCCGCTCGTCGACGTGCCAATTCCTTCCGATTGGGATTCGGGCTTAGGGACTTCGGCCTGTCCCGCCGCGAGCACCGTGACCATCTGGAACGACACGGTCGTTGAGATCCCCTGGCAGCCCGCCTGCGACGGCGCGGACATCCTCCGGCCCATTCTGCTCGCCATGGCCTACTTCATCGCCGCCGGCATCCTCGTCGGCAGGAGGACGTAATGGGCGCCATGATGGCAACGGTCGGCGGCTGGCTCCTGGGCTCGGCACTCGCCCGCGTCCTCACGGGCGCCGGGCTCACCTTAATTACCGCGACCTGGCTCAGCACGCAAGTGACCGACGCGCTGAACTCGGTCGCCGCGCAATGGTCGGGCCTTCCTGCGGACGGGCTCGCGTTTTTGGCGTACTCGGGGATCGGTACGTATCTCTCCATCATCGGCTCGGCCGTCGTGGCGCGCGCGGCGATCGTCGCGGCGGCGGGCGTTTTGGGCATTGGCAAATCTTGAGGGGGAAGCGTCATGTTGATGCTGATCACGGGGGTGCCCGGGCACGGTAAAACGCTGCGTGCCCTGTGGCATATCAGGCAGCTCGTAAAAGAGGGCCGCACGGTCTACAGCGACATCGACGGGCTTTGCTATCCGGGCGTGGAGCCCGCGCCCGCCGACTGGCGCGACACGCCCGAGGGCGCGGCGGTGGTCTACGACGAGGCGCAGCGCCTGTTCGGCTCCGATGGCCGGGGCGCGGGGCGAAGCGCCCGCGAGGACATCCAGGCCTTTGAAACCCACCGCCACACCGGCCACGATATTTATCTCATTACTCAGCACCCCAACCTCATCCACGCCCACGTGCGTCGCCTGGTCGGCCGGCACGAGCACGTCTGCCGCATCTTCGGCCGGGCGCGGGCGAACGTCCGCTGGCAGGATCGCGCCTGGGAGGTGGACAAGCCCGGCGAGCGCCGCGCGGCGAACACCGAGCTTTGGGCGTACCCGAGCGAGCTTTATGCGTACTACAAGTCGGCCACGATCCACCAGAATACGGCGCGTATCCCGCGCGCCCTCAAGATCGGTGCCGTGGTCGTCGCCTTCCTCGCCGTCGCGGTCGGCTACTCGTTCAGCCACTCCGGCCTTTTCCTGGGCGAAGTGCCCACGGCCGATGGCCAAGCCCACGCCGCACCCTCGGCGAGCCCCGCGAACAGCGCCAACGGCGCCCCAGCCGAACCCGCCAAGGATCTCCCCTGGATCGACAAGGACTGGGCGGACACCTCGACCATGACGGCGGTCGGCGGCTGCATCGCCACCGACTCGCGCTGCCGCTGCTTCACGGTGCAAGGAAAGCCCATCCAGCTCACCACGCGGGAGTGCCAGCGCCGCGTGCGCCAACCGCTGCCTTACGCCATCAACGCCAGCACGCCCGGCGGTGCCCGCCAGGCCTCGGCGGCGAAGGACTCGGAGAAAGAATCGAGCATCGAGGTGCCGGAACCGCCCAAGCGCCCGGTGTGGAACGACGGGGGCGCCTGACATGAGCTGGTTGATCGTCGCAGTGCTCACCCTGGCGGACTGGTACGCCCCGGCCCGGCTCGCCGATCGGCCACGCGCCCATCATGTGGCCGTGGCGCTCGCCGCGCTCGCCTTGTCGGTCCTTGCCGATCTTCTTATTGCCCTCGCGGTGGTGCTGCACCTGCCGCACGGCTCCCTCATTCCTGCTGGGCTCCTGGGCCTGGCGTGCTGCGTGCTCGTGGCCGATGCGCTCTGGTACGGCTTTCACCGCCTCGCCCACAGCATGCTCCTCTGGCCGATCCATCGCTGGCACCACGCCCCGGAGGTCATGAACGTCTGGGTCTACTACCTCGGCCACCCCGTGTTCCAGGCGGCCGCGGCCGGCGTTCGCTATGCGCCGCTTTGGCTACTCGGGGCGAGCACTGAGCAGCTCGCCGGCGTCGCCGCCGTGCAGTTCGCCTGGTCGGCGCTTGCGCACACGAACGTTTGGTTGCACCTCGGCGCCTTCGAGGGCCACCTGCTCGGCCCGGCCTCTCATGCCTGGCACCACGCCCGGGGCTCGCATGTGAATTACGGCATCGTGCTCGGCGTGTGGGATCGCCTCGGCGGCACGCTGCGGACACCGAGCGCCAACCCCGGCCAGCGTAGGCTGCTGCGCTACGGCGTGCGCGATACAGGCCCTACGGCGTGGGAACTCACCAAGCAGCTCGCGTTCCCGTTCGGTCTCGGCGGCGCCGGCGGCGACGGCAAGCGAAGCGTCAGCGGAGCGCGCCGGCGCCAGGCGCCGCGCGCCTGGACGTCCCGGTACCACGTCGTAGAGAACACGGCGCACCCGACCGCGAGACCACACGAAACCACAGGAATCATCGAAATGAACAAAATGTCCCAGGAGCGCTGCAGCCTCGCCTCGCTGCTT
>NZ_JBXWZQ010000051.1:0-32477 GCF_059432795.1 Nitrococcus sp.
ATCTACCTGAGAAGAACTTCAACTACCCCGCACCACCGACTGATTCTTCGGAGCAACAATTCTATGAACGGAAATCTGCGCCAGAATGGTCATCGCTCACCGAGCTCCTACGGCGCAGACTCCTAGGCGAAAAGCATGGTAGCAGAGACGGGGCCGGAGCGATGCGCGCGGACATGACGGCACGCACCCGACCGAAATTGTTCCCCGCACTGCGGCAAACCAGGGAGGCAAGGACATTGCAAGAGTACGTGGTTTGGTTTCAGTCCATAGGCAAAGAGGATATCCCACGCGTGGGCGGCAAGAACGCCTCGCTCGGCGAGATGATTCGCGCGCTTGGCGACGCCGGCGTCCGGGTTCCGGGCGGTTTCGCGACGACCTCCGCCGCGTACTGGGATTTCCTGGACGGCGCGGGCCTGCGCGAGCGAATCAACAGGGAGCTCGACGGTCTCGATGTCGACGACGTGGCGGCGCTTGAGCGTTGCGGCGCGAAGATCCGCCGCATGGTGCTCGAGGCCCCTTTTCCCGAGACCCTCTCGGCGGCGATCACCGAGGCTTACCATGCGCTCGAGCGCCGAAGCGGCACCGAACCCTCCTTCGCCGTGCGATCGTCCGCCACCGCCGAGGACTTGCCCAATGCCTCCTTTGCGGGGCAGCAGGAGACACTCCTCAATATCTGCGGCCTCGACAACGTGCTGCAAAGTATCAAGGTCGTTTTCGCCTCGCTTTACAACGATCGGGCAATTGCCTACCGCGTGCACCACGGCTTCGAGCACGCCGAGGTGGCTTTATCCGCCGGCGTGCAGGAAATGGTGCGCAGCGACCGCGGCGCCTCGGGCGTGATGTTCACGATGGATACGGAGTCCGGTTTTCGCGATGTCGTGTTCATTACCTCCGCCTACGGCCTTGGCGAAACCGTGGTGCAGGGAGCCGTCAACCCGGACGAGTTCTATGTCTACAAGCCGGCGCTGGAAGCCGGGCGACCGGCAATTCTGCGCCGAAGCCTCGGCGAGAAGGCAATCAAGATGATTTACGACACTGCCGGTCAATCCGGTAAAACCGTCCGGACCGTCGAGGTGGCCGAAGCCGAGCGGCTGCGATTTTCCCTCACCGATAACGACATCGAGCATCTTGCCCGCCAGGCGCTCATCATCGAGCGGCACTACGGCCAGCCGATGGACATCGAGTGGGGCAAGGACGGCGCGTCGGGGGAGCTCTATATCCTCCAGGCCCGCCCCGAGACGGTGAAAAGCCGCGACGATGGACAGGTGCTGAAGCGCTACCACCTCAAACAACGTGGCCAGATATTGAGCTCCGGACGCGCCATCGGCCAGCGCATCGGCGCCGGTCGGTCACGTGTCATTGCCGATATAAAGCAAATGCAGCGCGTGCAGTCGGGTGACGTGCTCATCACCGATATGACCGACCCTGACTGGGAACCCGTCATGAAGCGGGCATCGGCGATCGTGACCAATCGCGGCGGACGCACCTGCCATGCGGCGATCATCGCCCGTGAGCTCGGCATCCCGGCCGTCGTCGGCACCGGCAACGCGACCGAGGCCATCCGCGACGGGCTCGAAGTCACGGTCTCCTGCGCCGAGGGCGACATCGGCAATATCTACGAAGGGCGCCAGGACTTCGAGGTGCGCGAGATCAGCCTCCAGGCCATGCCCGAGTTGCCCTTCAAGATCATGCTCAACGTCGGCAATCCGGACCGGGCATTCGATTTCGCGCAGCTTCCCAACGCCGGCGTCGGGCTGGCGCGGCTGGAGTTCATCATCAACCGGATGATCGGCATTCATCCGCGGGCGCTGCTCGAGTTCGATCGTCAGCCCGACGACATCAAGGCCGCCATTCGCAGCCAGATCGCCGGCTATGCCGATCCGGTCGCGTTTTATGTGGACCGGCTCGCCGAGGGCATTTCGATGCTGGCCGCCGCCTTCTTTCCCAAGCCGGTCATTGTTCGCACCTCGGACTTCAAGACCAATGAATACGCGAATCTGGTCGGCGGCACCCAGTACGAGCCCCACGAGGAAAATCCCATGCTCGGCTTGCGCGGCGCCGCGCGCTATGTCTCCTCGGAGTTCGCGGAATGCTTCAAGCTCGAATGCCGTGCGCTGACCAAAGTGCGTGACACGATGGGACTGACCAACGTCTGGATCATGATCCCCTTCGTACGCACGGTGAGCGAGGCCCAAGCGGTCGTGGAGTTGCTCTCGGCCAACGGCCTCAAGCAAGGCGAAAACGGCTTGAAGCTCATCATGATGTGCGAGCTGCCGTCCAATGCCCTGCTGGCGGAAGAGTTCCTGCAGCTCTTCGACGGCTTTTCCATCGGCTCCAACGACCTCACCCAGCTTACCCTGGGCCTCGACCGGGACTCCGGGTTGGTGGCCCACCTTTTCGATGAACGCGACCCCGCCGTCAAGGCGATGCTGCATATGGCTATCCAGGCGGCACGAGGTGCCGGCAAGTACATCGGCATCTGCGGTCAGGGACCCTCGGACCACCCGGATCTGGCACGCTGGCTCATGGAGGAAGGCATCGAGAGCGTCTCGCTCAACCCCGACTCCGTGGTGGAGACCTGGCTGTACCTGGCGGGTATGGACGCCTCCGGGTGAGGCGAGCGCGACTGCGCCTCGCAACGGGCGCATTGCGCTCGCAAATTCTGTCAAACACACAGGCGCCCCTGAAAGCCGGGCAGCTTCGCGCATTTCGCAACAGCCGCGCACCTCAGCAGTTGCCGCGGCTAAATTGACTGGCGAACTATGACGACAACACCTCAGCCGGAGCCGCAGGAGCCGACGGATCCCCTCGAATCGCGGGAGATCACAGGCCCGATCAACATCCGCTCGGTGGCGCTGACCGGCATCTTCTTGCTGATGGTCATGTACACGCTGTATCTGGCTGCCCCGCTTTTCATGCCGCTCACCGTTGCATTTTTGGTCAGCCTCATGTTTGCGCCGGTGATCCGCGCGCTGGGCAACATCAGGATTCCGCCACCGCTCAGCGCCGCCGTCGTGCTCATGAGCCTTATCGCCATGGGCTGCGGCGCTGTATACGGGCTCTCGGTGCCCGCTTCACAGTGGATTCAGAAGGCGCCGCAGGAACTGCGCAAGATTGACTACAAGCTCTACGGCCTGATGGGACCGATGGACAAGCTCAAGCAAGCCAAGGAAGAGATCGAGGAGGCCGTGCCGGGGAAGCGGGACACGGACGGCGGTGGCATGGCGGCGATGCGATGGAACCCGGTTCAGTGGCTGCTGACCGGCACGTGGGCGGTTGTCTACGGCTTGGGAGTGAGTGTCATATTGCTGTACTTCCTGTTGGCATCCGGGGACAGCTTTCTCAGGAAGCTCGTACGCGTGTTACCGCGCTTCGAGGACAAACGCAATGCGGTGGAGACGATCAAGCAAATTCAGCGCAGCATCGCCATCTTCCTGGGCACGATCACGGTGATCAATATCTGCCTCGGCGCCATCGCGGCAGCCGTGCTTTACGCAATCGGCATGCCCAACCCCCTGCTCTTCGGCGTCATGGTGGGACTGCTCAACTTCGCACCCTATATCGGGCCGCTCATCAGCTGCGCGATACTGCTCATTGTGGCGCTTCTCAGCTTCGATGACATTTCCCGGATTCTGCTCGCACCCGGGCTGGTGCTCGCGCTCAATGTGGTCGAGGGACAGCTCATCACGCCGACCCTGGCGGGCCAGCGCCTGGATCTCAGTCCCGTCGCGGTCTTCCTGGCGATCACCGTCTGGGGATGGATGTGGGGCGTCGTCGGCGTGCTGATCGCGGTACCCCTGGTTGCGACCGTCAAGATCGTGTGCGACCGCATCGAGCCGCTACAAGCGATCGGGGAGTTCCTGGGACGCTGATCTATCGTGCGTAACACAAGGCACGGCAGCGCTTGATTGCTTCCACGCCAACATCGAAAGCGATTTAAGGGGGCGCGGTTATTGCCGGAGGTCATATGCTGCGCTGGGCCCTGATATTTCTAGTGGTGGCGATCATTGCCGGTGTTTTCGGCTTCGGCGGCATTGCCGGCGCTGCTGCCGGAATCGCGCAAATTTTCTTCTTCGTCTTTCTAATCCTTTTGGTAGTCAGCCTCATCCTCGGTGCGATGCTCGGCCGCCGATAAGCCCCGGCACGCCGTCTCGCCTCTTCGACCCGATCCTGCGTGTTGCGAGTGCGCCGCCCGCATTCCTGTTTTTCGCGCCGTTTCCAACCCACGACCGGCGGACCCCTTTTGGCGCACCGGCAAGAGCCGGCCCTGCACGGATGGAATTCCAAGCCTCTTGGCGGGTCTAAGGAGGCGCAGACGTGACCGGCCTTTGCAAAGGCCAATTGTGCGACCAAGAAAACCTAGAAGGAGTGAAATATGATTCCACGTCATTCGCTTGACAAGATTTTACTCGCCTCCCTCCTCTGCGGCGGGCTCGCTTTTGCGGGCAATGCCATGGCCGAGCCCCAGGGACTCTACTCCGCTGATGAGCTCACCGACGCCAGTGTCTACAGCAAAAGCAAGCCGGATGAAGAAATCGGCGAAGTCGAGGACGTCTTGCTCGACGATGCCATGCGCGTGCGTGCGCTCGTAGTGGAAACGGGCGGCCTGCTCGATCTGGGCGAAAAGGCGTATGTAGTCGATGCCGGCAAGTTCACCCTCGAAACCCGCAACGGCGACGACCTCGATAACTTGGAATACATCGTCCACATCGATATGACCAAGGAGGAGCTCGCCCAGCAACCCGAGTACACCAACGACTGGTGGATCCAGACCAAGACCACCGTGCGCCGAGCCTGGCAAAGCACCAAGGAAGGCGCGGCCAGTGCGTGGGAGAGCACCAAGGCGGCGGCTTCCAATGCGCTGAGCAACATCGGCGGCGCTATGGAGGATTCGGGGGACGAGATACAAGAATCCGCCGACCCGGCAAACGGTAACATGCACAACGAATGACGCCGCGCCGTTGCGCGCGCCACGGCGGTTGGCTCGGGGTCGCGAGTGACTCCGCGACGACCCGGCTTCTGCAAGGCGCAATCTTTTGCGCAGCCGATGACGACATACCGCGGGGAGGCGCGACGCCTCCCCGCGCGACCCGCCCAATACGAAAATGCTGCAGGCGCCGGCCGGTGGTGCTCAATAGACGACGGGTACGGTGCCTAAGCGGCGGCCGGTCAACTGCCGACCAAACGGTTGACGATGAAAATCACCACCAACAGCGCGGCGAGACCCAGCCCGACACTCCATGCATGGCGCCGCCAAAGCGCCAGCGTTCGCTCACCGATCAGCCACACCAAAAGCGCCAATCCATAATAACGGATGCCGCGGGCGATGCCGGCGGCGAGCAGGAAAAGTAGCACGGGGTAACCGGCGGCGCCCGCGGCAAGCATAGCGGCTTGAAAAGGCACGGGCACGATCCCGATCATGAGCACCGCCCAAAACCCATGCTCCTGGAAGCGCTGCTGAAAGGTGGCGAGTGCCTGTTGCTCTCCCAGCAGCGACAACAGCCAACGGCCGACGCTCTCGAGGAAGAAATAGCCGACCCCGTAACCGATCATGGCGGCGATCAGGCACCCGGCGAGCGTCACGGTCGCGATTCTCCAACGGCGTCGGGGATAGGTGATCATGTAGGGAACAATCACCAATTCGATGGGAATGGGGACGATGATGGTCTCGAGAAACGAGGCGAGCCCCAACAGCCAATCGCCGTGACGCGATTCGGCGAGCCGCCGCCCCCAGCGCTGCGCGCGCTGCTCCTGCGCATTCCCTGCCATTCCTCGTACAGCTCCTCGGCGCCGGCAATAGACCGATGATATACCACTACTGGTATTTTTGGGGGACCGCGCTGGAGCCGTGCGTGTAAGGTAGGCGGCGGACAATCGAAACGAGAACCCCGCTATGAATCTCTTCGAGCTGATCGCCCTGTTGCTCGGTCTGTCCGCCACCTTCGCCTACCTCAACGCCCGGTTTCTGCATTTGCCTACGACCATTGGCGTCATGGCCATCGCGCTCGCCTTCTCTCTGGTGCTGGTGGCGGCGCAATCGCTGGGCTTTCCGGGGCTCACCGACTGGGCGGAACGCGCCGTAACGGCCGTCGAGTTCGACCGCACGCTGCTCGATGCGATGCTCTCCATGCTGCTCTTCGCCGGCGCGCTGCACGTGCGCCTGGATGAACTGGGACGGCAGTGGCGGGTCATCGGACTGCTCGCCACCGTGGGGGTGGTGGCCGGTACCACGCTGATCGGCGCGGCAATCTTTACGGTTCAGGGGGTGCTCGGCCTGGAAATCCCTCTTATTTATTGCCTGCTCTTCGCCGCGGTGATCGCGCCGACCGATCCCGTCGCCGTGCTCGGCATCGTCAAAAAACTCGGGCTAACCTCCGCGCTCCAGACCAAGATCGCCGGCGAGTCCTTGTTCAACGACGGCTTCGCGATCGTGGTATTTCTCGGTCTCCTCGGAGTCGCCTCCGGTGAGACCGACGGCCCCAGGGACGTGGCGATTCTCTTCGCCGAGGAGGTGTTCGGCGGCATCGCCCTCGGTCTCGTTCTCGGAGTGGTGGGATACGGGCTGCTGCGCTCGCTCGATGAATACGTCGTGGAGGTCCTAATTACCTTGGCGCTGGTGATCGGCGGCTACGCCCTGGCCCTGAGGTGGCATTTCTCCGGGCCACTAGCGGTGGTCGTGGCGGGGTTGCTGCTCGGCAACCATGGACGGCGCTTCGCCATGTCGGAGAAAACGCGCATTCATCTGGATACGTTCTGGGAACTGGTCGATGAAGTGCTCAACATCATACTTTTTCTAATCATCGGCCTGGAGGTTCTGGTCATCCCCTTCGACCGACAACCCGTCATGCTGGGCTTGCTGGCGATACCGCTGGTACTGCTCGCGCGCTTCCTGGCCGTCGGCGGCGTCATTTACGCCTTGTCTCCGCTACGGGATTTCGACCGCGGCATCGTCCGTATCCTGACCTGGGGCGGGCTGCGGGGTGGCATTTCCGTCGCCCTCGCACTGTCCTTGCCGAACAGCCCGGAGCGGGAGATGATCGTGACCATGACCTATATGGTCGTTGTCTTCTCGGTGCTGATCCAAGGGCTAACTCTCGCACCATTGGTGCAACGCCTGCGCGATAGCAAAGCCACCTGAGCGCCGCCACGCGACGGACGAAGGCGCACTTGCGGTCCGGATGCCGCTGACCATTGATCACTACGACCGATCATAAAAGGTGAAGGCGCCCGCCTCTCTCGTGCCGCGGTTTTGCGAGGCGCCGCGATGGCCGAGCCCGAGCCCGCTCTGCGCGCGGCGGGTTGAACAAGCCAAGCCGTCCGTGGTCATTAGATATGGATACTCAGCGCATTTCGATCCTTGGCGGCGCGGTTATCCTCGCCTAATCGCGCATCAGAACCGACTCAAGGCGGGACCCGACCGCTGCGAACCCTGCGGGGAGACAATACGGCATGACAAAGCACATTTTCGTGATCGGTCTGGACGAGCTCAACCGGGCGGAGCTCGAGACGATCCATAACGCCTCCGAATACACCTTTCACGGCTTGATCGACCACGACACTATCGTCAACCCGCCCTCCTACGATATCGAAGCGATCATGGGCGAGGCACGCCGCACGCTGAAGGCGGCGCCGGCGGTCGATGCGATCATCGGCCACTGGGATTACCCGACCACATCGCTGCTGCCCATCCTGCGTCGAGAGCACGGCCTGCCGACACCGACGCTGGAGAGCGTTCTTTATTGCGAGAGCAAGTACTGGAACCGCATCGCGAACGAGCAAGCGATCCCGCAATGCACGCCCGCGTTCCAGGGACTCGATCCCTTCAGCGACGACGCCGCCGAAACCATCACGCTGGAGTATCCGTTCTGGCTGAAACCGACGGTCTCCTTTTCCTCTTACCTGAGCTATCAGATAAACGACGAATCGGAGCTTCGCGAAGCGCTGGCGACGATCCGCGAGCGAATCCATGTCTTCGCCGAGCCGTTCGAGCACATCATGCAATATTGCGAAAACCGCTCGGCGTTGCCGGCGCAGGGTAATGGCGCCACCTGCCTCGCCGAAGAAATAATCAGCGGCGAGCTGTGTACGCTGGAAGGCTATGTTCACAACGCCGAGGTCGTCACCTACGCAATCATCGACTCGGTGCGCGGCTCCAATCAGGTCAGCTTCATGAGCTATCAATATCCCTCGACGCTGCCGCAAAACGTGCAGCGCCGGATGAAGGCCTGTGCCGAGAAAATCCTCGAACACATCGGCCTCGATCATACGCCGTTCAATATCGAGTTCTTCTGGAATCGCGAACACGACAAGATCTGGCTTCTGGAGATCAATCCGCGCATCTCCAAATCGCATTGCCCGATCTTCGAGCTGGCCACCGGGGCCTCCCATCACGAGGTAGCCATCGATATCGCGCTGCGCCGGCGGCCGAAATTTCCGCTTCCCGAGGGGGACTTCCCGATGGCCGCGAAATTCATGGCCCGCGTCTACGCCGATGCCACCGTGACGCGCGTCCCCTCGCAAGACGATATCGCCGCGCTGCAGGAACACCATCCCGAGCTCATCGTAGTGCCCTGTGTCAAGGAGGGAACGAAGCTATCCGAGCTGCGAAATCAGGATAGCTTCAGTTTCGAGATCGCGAATTTGTTCCTCGGTGGCCGCGACGAAGCGGAGCTGCATCATAAGTTTCGAGAAATCATGCGTCGGCTCGATTTCCGCTTCTCGGAGCCATTGCCGACCAACTATGACAGCGAATGAGCGGCAACGATCCGCTTCGGTCGGTTCTTTGCCTGCGTAGCCGCCGCGCGGCCCAGGCGGAGCGCAGAGAATACGTCTGCGGCCGGCCGCGCGACGCCTATTCATTCATTCTGTATATATCATATATAGATATTGCATGTTATATTCGCCCGGCCGCACGCGGCGCGCCGCTCGAAACCGCAGATGGTTGCGGCTTTGAGGGCCAGTGATCCGAGTGAGGCTGCCGAACACACCGCAGCGGGTCGGTTGACGGTGAGCTGCCCCAAAAAATCCGATATGGATGGGTGAAAGAACAATGGGAACGATGTCACCGGAATTCTGCGAATTCTGCCTCGAGAGCCAACTGTTGCACCCCTATGGCCCCAATGGCGAATACATCTGCTATCACTGCGCAATGAAGGACGAGGACACCACCATTCGTCGTTTCCTTCAGCACGAGCATGGCGAGGGCTTCGACGCATGACCCGTGGCGAGGCGACGACCGCGTGCCAAGCCACCATCCAGAAAGCTGAATCCGAGTATGCCTGCCCGGCTGCATCGATCATTCTACGGCTTACGAAAACGGATTGATTCACGCGCCCTCGATCGAGGGCAAAACGACTGGCACTATGCCGGTGTTCGGCTGGGCGGCCTGGCACCGGCATAGTGTCACGGGCCTTGTGCCGCACCGATACCTCCCCTTCCAAGACGCCCTGCCCGCTACCGCCGCTTCACCCTCGAGCGGATTCCAGCACGTCGCATCGGTGCGCCTACGCGCCGTTCTCAAGACCCGCTTCACTCATTCCCTGCGGCTCGCGAGCCCGCACGAACGACAAGCTCAGCCAATGCGCAATGAAGTCCGTACCGCTTCAACCCATACGCTCTTGGCAGGCGCGGAAGCCCAGACCTCACGGCGCCAGAAACACTCTTCAACGCGCTGAAACGGCGTGGCTTTGCTATAGTCGTCCCCTCGGCATCACTGGGGTGAACATGTCCGAACGCTCTCTCTACCGACCCGAGGATATGTGCTTCGACGTCGATGTCGAAGCGCTGATTTCCCGGTTGCGACCGTTGCTGCCGGCCGAAGGGCTGATTAGCCATGAGCAGGGCCGCCGCGCCTATGAGTGCGATGGTCTTGCCGCGTACAGGCAACTACCGTTGTTGGTAGCGAGCCCCGATACCATCGAGCAGGCGCGCGAGGTGCTCAAGGTCTGCTACGAGTATCGGGTTCCGGTGGTTGCCCGCGGCTCCGGCACCAGCCTCTCCGGCGGTGCCCTGCCTCACCCTCAGGGCGTGCTGCTCAGTCTGGCGAAGTTCAATCGTATCAAGGAGATCGATTCGCGCCGGCGAATTGCCCGAGTCGAACCGGGAGTGCGCAACCTGGCAATCTCCGAAGCTGCCGCCCCGTTCGGGCTCTACTACGCGCCGGATCCGTCCTCGCAGATCGCCTGCAGCATCGGCGGCAACATCGCCGAGAACGCCGGTGGCGTGCACTGTCTGAAATACGGGCTGACCGTTCATAATGTTTTGCAGGTCACATTGCTGACGATGGAAGGTGAGCAGCTGACGCTGGGCTCCCTCGCTCCGGAAAGCCCCGGTTACGATCTGCTCGCGTTAATCGCCGGCTCCGAGGGGATGCTGGGAGTGATCGTGGAAATCACGGTGCAGCTTCTGCCGAGACCCCTTACCAAGCAGGTGATGATGGCGTCTTTCCCGACGGTGGAGGCTGGCGGTCACGCCGTCGCCGCGATCATTGCCGGCGGCGTGATCCCCGCCGGCCTGGAAATGATGGACGGTCCCGCCATTCAAGCGGCCGAGGAGTTCATTCAGGCGGGCTACGACACGGAAGCGGCGGCGATGCTGATCTGCGAGCTCGACGGCGGCGAGGCCGAGGTCGCCGAGCAGATGGAGAAAGTGACCCGCATTCTTCGCGAGCATGGGGCCGAGCGGCTTCGTGTCGCCCGCGATGAGGCCGAGCGGGCACAGTTCTGGGCCGGGCGCAAGGCGGCCTTCCCGGCGGTGGGCCGGCTGGCGCCGGACTACTACTGCATGGACGGCACCATTCCGCGCAAGCACCTCGCAGAGGTCCTCAAGCGCATCGCCGAGCTCTCCGCGGCCCAGGGCCTGCGCACGGTCAACGTCTTTCATGCCGGTGACGGCAATCTGCATCCGCTCATCCTCTTCGACGCCAACCGCCCGGGCGAGCTCGAGCGTGCCGAAGCCCTCGGCGCCCAGATTCTCGAGCTGTGCGTCGAAGTCGGCGGCACCATTACCGGCGAGCACGGCGTCGGCATGGAAAAGATCGATCAGATGTGCGTACAGTTTCGATCCGAGGAGCTTGCGCAATTTTATGCCGTAAAGGCAGCGTTTGACCCTAAAGGCCTTTTGAATCCAGGCAAAGCGATACCCACACTCAATCGATGTGCCGAATTCGGTCGACTGCACGTACACCATGGCGAACTTCCGCACCCGGAAATCGAACGCTTCTGAAACGAGCCTCCTGATGGACAAATCCTCCGATCTGACCGGCGAGCTCGCCGAGCGGGTACGCCACGCCTATGCGAGCGCAATGCCGCTGGAAATCGTCGGGAATGCCACCAAACGGTTCTACGGCCGGCAACCGCACGGCGAGCCGTTGGCGATGACCGGGCACCGCGGCATCCTCAATTATGAGCCAACCGAGCTGGTAATGACGGCGCGCGGTGGCACACCGTTGACGGAGGTGACCACGCAGCTTGCGGCGTACGATCAGATGTTGGCCTTCGAGCCTCCGTGCTTCGACGGCGAGGCGACCCTCGGCGGTGCGATCGCGGCCGGTCTGGCGGGACCGCGGCGGGCGTTCAGCGGTTCGGTGCGCGATATGGTGCTCGGCATCCGCATTCTCAACGGACGTGGCCAGGTGTTGCGATTCGGCGGGCAGGTGATGAAGAATGTCGCCGGTTATGACATCTCCCGTCTCATGGTCGGTGCCCTCGGTACGCTCGGCGTGATCCTGGACGTCTCGCTCAAGCTCCTGCCGGCGCCGCCGGCCGAGCAGACGCTGATCGTGGACGAGCCCGCCGCGCGCCTCTACGAACTCACCGAGCAATGGCTGCGGGCCGGTGCGCCCGTCTCGGCGGCGGCCCACGACGGCGAGCGGATGTATGTGCGTTTATCGGGCGCGGCAAGCGCGGTGGAATGCGGCAGCCAGCACATCGGCGGGCAGGATTTCGGCCCGCCGGATCGATTCTGGCGCGATCTTCGTGACCATCGCCTCGCCTTTTTCACATGCCGCGGCGCGGCGTCGCTCTGGCGCATCGTGCTGCCCGCCGCCGCTCCGCACCCCGCTCTGCCGGGCGCTTGGATCAGTGATTGGGCGGGCCGGCAGGTCTGGCTGCGCACGGATGCGCCCCCGGCCCGCGTGCGCGGCGAAGCGCAGCGCCTCGGCGGCCATGCCACGCACTTTCGCGGCGGCGCGCGTCCCGACGATGTCTTTCAGCCGCTCGATCCGCCGCTAATGCGCCTGCACAAGCGCCTGAAAGAAGCCTTCGATCCGGGCGGAATCCTCAATCCCGGTCGCCTCTATGCACCGCTGTGACGTAACATGGGCTTATGCAGACACGACTTGCCGAGTTCATCAAGGACACTCCCGAGGGGCGGGAAGCCGATAGCATACTCCGCAAGTGCACCCACTGCGGGTTTTGCCTGGCCACCTGCCCGACCTACCAGCTGCTCGGCGACGAGCTGGACAGCCCGCGCGGTCGCATCTACCAGATCAAGCAGGTGCTGGAAGGCGAGACTCCCGGCGCAAGCGTTCAACTGCACTTGGATCGCTGTCTCACTTGTCGCGCCTGTGAGACGACCTGCCCCTCCGGCGTCCAATACGGCCGGCTGGCCGATTTGGGCCGCACGCTCGTCGAGCAGCGCGTCCCCCGCCGCCCGCATCAGCGCCTGATGCAACATGGGTTGCGGCTGGTGCTGCCCCGTCGTCGCCTGTTCGCCAGCCTGCTCGCGCTCGGCCGCACCTTCCGCGCGCTTCTGCCGCCCACGTTGAAGAAGAAAATCCGGCCACGGCGCCCGGCGCCCGCCTGGCCCGAGGCGCGCCGCCACGCCCGCAAGGCCTTATTGCTGGAGGGCTGCGTGCAGCCGGCGATGGAACCCTCGATCAATCCGCAAACAGCCCGCCTTCTGGACAGCCTGGGGATCGAGGTCGTCACCGCACCCAGGGCGGGGTGCTGCGGCGCCATCGATCAGCATCTCGGCCATCCGGAGACCGCTCGCGTGCGCATGCGGCGCAATATCGACGCCTGGTGGCCGCACATCGAGAAGGGTGCCGAGGGCATCGTGGTAAACGCCAGCGGTTGCGGTGCCCAAGTCAAGGACTATGCCTATCACCTCAGCGCCGATCCGCGTTACGCCGCCAAGGCGAGACGGGTAACCGAATTGGCGATGGATCCGGTCGAGCTTCTGGAACGCCACGCCGAGGCGCTTGTCCCGGCGGCCGGTATACCGCGGCGCATCGCTTTTCAGGCACCCTGTACGCTACAACACGCGTTAAGGCTGCCGGGGCGGGTCGAGCGGCTGCTCACGACAGTCGGCTTCGAGCTCACGCCGGTACCGGACCCTCATATCTGTTGCGGCTCGGCCGGGACCTATTCCGTGTTGCAGCCCAAGCTCGCCGCGCAGTTGCGAACGCAGAAGCTGCAGAGCCTCATGTCCGGCGAGCCACAGATGATCGCCACCGCCAACATCGGCTGCCTGGCCCATCTGGACGAGGGCGCGAGCGTGCCGGTGCGCCATTGGCTGGAACTCATCGCCGTCAAAGCAGCTGCCACGGAGGCCGTCCAATGACCGAGCGTCTGCTGCCGCTGGTGGTCGAACCCGAGCAGTTGGAGCCTCGTTTGGCCGATCCCCGGCTGTTGCTGATTGAGGTAACCTCGCCGCAGAGCCTGACGAGCGGTTGCATCCCGGGCGCGATTCGCCTCGATTACTCCGCGCTGGTCAGCGGCAAGCCGCCCGCCACGGGCTTGCTGCCGGACGAGGCGCATCTCACAGAGCTTTTCTCGTCGCTGGGCCTGACCGAAGACAGCCATGTCGTTGCCTACGACGAGGAGCGCAACGCTCGGGCAAGCCGCCTGCTCTGGACGCTCGAGGCGATCGGGCACTTCAATTACTCATTGTTGAACGGCGGATTGCGCGCCTGGCAGGAGGAGCAGCGACCTTTGGAATCCGCGCCGCGCACGCCGGTTCGGTCGCCCTATCGGGCGAAGCTGCGCAACCCGGCCGCACGGGCCGACCGGAATCACATCCTCCGCCACCTTGACGATGATCACACGCTCGTGCTGGACGTTCGCTCGCCGCGCGAATACCTCGGCGAGGACGTGCGGGCGGCACGCGGCGGCCATATCCCCGGGGCGGTGAATCTCGAGTGGACCCGGCTCATCGATCCGGAGAGGCCACCGCGGTTGCGCTCGCCCGGCGCACTGCGCGAGTTGCTCGGCGCCCATGGCATCACCCCCGACAAGGCGATCGTCACGCACTGCCACTCACACCAGCGCTCCGCACATACCTACCTGGTCCTCAAGTCACTCGGTTATCCCGACGTGCGCGCTTACGACGGCTCCTGGTCGGAGTGGGGCAACGACGCCGATTTACCAGTCGAGACGAATTAAAGCGCACTGGCCGCATGCGCCCCAGGCGCGCGCCGCCGCAAGAGCACCGTCCCTCGCTGCTCGCCTGGCAAATAAATCGGGCAATCCTGCCGGAAATATTATTCCCGCCTCCGGGAGTCATCTTTGAAATCGCCAGTCTAACTAGCGTGAAACGCATTGCGCCTTGAAACGTTTCCCGCATGAGAGGTTCAGAAATGGCGAATCAAAACGAAACGGCACTCCTATACAACACACCGCCGATACGCCGCATCTCCTGGCGCAGCATCTTCGCGGGGGTTGTCGTAGCGCTGGTTCTGCAACTGACGCTCAATCTGCTAGGACTTTCGGTGGGCGCTGGGGTGATCGACCCCGCGAGCGAGCAGGACCCCCTCAGCGGTATCGGAATAGGCGGCGGCATCTGGCTGGTGATCTCCGGTGTCATCGCTTTATTCGCTGGCGGCTGGACAGCCGGCCATCTCGCCAACATGCCCAAAGCCATGGACGGGATTCTCCATGGCATCGTCGCATGGGGACTGATCACACTGCTTTCTTTTTATCTGATGACTTCCGCCGTCGGCAACCTGCTCAGCGGTGCCGCCAATGTCGTCGGCCAAGGGATGGCGTCGCTTGGCGAAGGGATGGTGGCCGCGGCCCCCGAAGTCAAACAAGCCGCACAACAAGCGCTTGACGAACAAAACCTCAGCCTGCGATCAATCCGCCAGGAAGCCCGAGAGCTATTGCAGCAGACGGGCAGCGCCGAGCAAATCAAGGACGAAGCGCAGCAGGCCACGCAGAGTGCACGACGCGCGGCCCGGGATGTCGCCGTCTCGCCGGGCGATGCACAACGGGACCTCAATGAGGCGATCGATAAAATCATTCAATCGATCAAACAAGGCGCCCAAGCGATCGACACGCAGGACTTGGCAAACGTCATCGCGGCGCGCACGGACAAGAGCCCCGAGGCAGCTGAGAGAATCGCCCAGCGCTGGATCCAACAAGCCCAACAGGCGATCGATCAGGCCCAGCAGGCGGCCGATCAAGCCCAACAAGCTGCCGCGCAGGCAAGCGAGAAGGCCGCCGCCACGATTTCCGCTGCTGCATTATGGGCGTTCGTCGCCTTGGTGCTCGGTGGTATCGCCGCAGGGGTCGGCGGCATGGTGGGAAGTCCCCGCCGGCCCCGGGGCGCGGTGGCCCAGCGCTGAACAATCCTCACCATTTGGTCACCGGCTAATCGCCGCAATCGAGCCAATGCGAAAACGGATCATCACGCAAAGCGCGCCACCGAGCCCTACGGACAATCGAGCCAAGTGGTTGAACGTAGAGCATTTCGCGCGGGTCGAAATCAGCTCAGAAGACTCGGCGTATCCCATCGAGGCGGCGTTTCGACCGGACATGGAAAGTGGCTGGCGCGCCGCCGAATCCGGAGAGCAGGTCATTCGCCTGCTGTTCGATGAGCCGCTGAGAATCAAGCGTATCCGCATCGTTGTCCACGAGACCGAGATTCCACGGATACAGGAGTTCGTTTTACGCTGGTCCCCCGATGGACAAAATTTCCGTGAACTCGTGCGTCAGCAGTATACGTTCAGTCCGCCGCATACCAGCGAGGAAGTCGAAGATTTTCGCGTGGATCTCACGGGGGTAAGCGCTCTTGAGCTACGAATCGTGCCCGACATCAGCGGAGGCAGCGCCCGCGCGTCGCTCGCCGAGTTGCGCCTGGGTTAAGTGCTTGGGAGCCGATCGGAGAACGGCCTTGCAGAAACAGCCAAATCATCCCTTGACCAACCTGTCTGGCGGCCAACCATGAGCAACAACCATACTGGCCGCCGGGTGCTCGGCGGGCTCCCGGCGCCGTTGGGTGCCACCTGGGATGGCGAGGGCACGAACTTCGCCCTGTTTTCCGTGCACGCCGAAAAGGTTGAGCTTTGCCTTTTCCATCCCACCGAACACCACGAGGTCGAGCGTATCGAGCTGCCGGAGTATACCAACGAGGTCTG
This sequence comes from Nitrococcus sp., assembly GCF_059432795.1. Classification (NCBI taxonomy): domain Bacteria; kingdom Pseudomonadati; phylum Pseudomonadota; class Gammaproteobacteria; order Chromatiales; family Ectothiorhodospiraceae; genus Nitrococcus; species Nitrococcus sp. Next base: position 16,358 of record NZ_JBXWZQ010000051.1, read on the forward strand.
GCACGGCTACCTGCCGGAAGTCGGCCCCGGCACGCTCTACGGTTATCGAGTTCACGGACCCTACGACCCGGAGAACGGGCACCGGTTCAATCCCCACAAGCTCCTGCTCGACCCTTACGCCAAGGCGTTCGCCGGGGAGCTGCGCTGGTCGGAGGCGCACTACGGCTACCGGCTCGACTCGGATGAGCGGGATTTGTCGTACGACGAGCGAGACAGCGCTGAAGGCATGCCCAAATGCGAAGTCATCGATCCGAGCTTCGACTGGACCGGCGATGAACGCCCTCACGTGGCCTGGGAACGGACGATCTTCTATGAAACCCATGTGCGCGGCTACACGATGCGCCACCCCGCGGTGCCGCCGGAGCTTCAAGGCAACTTCAAAGGACTCGGACAAAAGGCGGTGGTCGACTATATCAAGAGCCTTGGCGTCACCTCCGTCGAGCTTTTACCCATTCATGCTTTCGTTCAGGATCAGCCGCTGCTCGATAGGGGGCTGAAAAATTACTGGGGTTACAACTCGATCGGCTTTTTCGCCCTGGAGCCGCGTTATCTCGGCCCGGGAGGAGTGAACTCGTTCAAGGAAATGGTCATGCGCTTGCACGAGGCGGGCCTAGAGGTAATTCTCGACGTGGTCTACAACCACACCGCGGAAGGCAACGAGCTCGGACCTACCCTGTGCTTCAAAGGCATCGACAACGCCTCCTATTACCGGCTCATGCCCGAGCAGCGACGCTATTACATCAACGACACCGGCACCGGCAACACCGTCAACACCAGCCATCCGCGCGTGCTGCAGATGGTGATGGACTCACTGCGCTATTGGGTTCTGGAGATGCATGTCGACGGCTTTCGTTTCGATCTCGGCACCATCCTCGGCCGCGAGAAGGACGGATTCAATCCGCGCGGCGGTTTCTTCGACGCCATGGGGCAGGACCCGGTGCTGGCGCACGTGAAGCTCATCGGCGAACCCTGGGATATCGGGCCCGGCGGCTACCAGCTCGGGCGTTTCCCCCCGGGGTGGGCGGAATGGAACGGCAAATACCGCGACACGTTACGTGGCTATTGGAAAGGCGACGAAGGACTGATTCGAGACTTCGCCGCGCGGGTCACCGGCTCCGGTGACCTCTACGACTGGCACGGCCGGCGGCCCTGGTCGAGCGTCAACTTCATCACCGCACACGATGGCTTCACCCTGAATGATCTTGTCTCCTACAACGAAAAGCACAACGAGGCCAACGGCGAGGATAACCAGGACGGCAGCAACGACAACTTAAGCTGGAATTGCGGTGTCGAAGGGCCGAGCGACGACCCGGAGGTCAGAACGTTACGCGAGCGCCAGAAACGCAACCTGATGACGACGCTATTGCTCTCGCACGGCACGCCGATGATCCTCGCGGGTGACGAGTTCGGCCAGACGCAAAACGGCAACAACAATGTATATTGCCAGGACAATGAGCTCAGCTGGACGAACTGGGATGACATCGATCCCGCCGATCAGGCGCTCACGGAATTCGTCCGCCAGACGATCGAGCTGCGCCAGAACCAGCCGCTGCTTCACCGGTATAGTTTTCGCGACGGCATGAAGATCCACTGGATCAGCCCCTCAGGGAACGATCACAGCGATGAGGCGTGGCAGGACGCCGGTAGCCGGTGCATCGGTTTACTGCTCGAGCGCGGCGAGGAGCGGGCATACATAAGCGATCGAGGTGAACGCATCCTGCTCGCGATATTCAACGCGCATCCGGACACGGTAGCCTTCAAGCTCCCCGAGCTCGAAGGTGATTTCGTTTGGCAACGCCTGCTGGATACCCACGAGGGCACCTGCGACGCCGAAGGCCTGACTCACGCGCGAGGTGAGACGGTCGAGATCCCCGGACGCTCGACGCAGCTCTTCGGCCCGTCGGACAACCCGACACCGCCCGAGGCATGACGCGCCGCGCCGTCATCGCGCCGCCGCTACCGCGGCAACAACACCGGCTCGAGCTCATCCGCGGGGATGATGCCGGGCATGCAACTCGTGTAAGCGATGACGGGCAACATGCGTATAGATCTGCGTGGTAGCCAAATCGCTGTGACCGAGTAGCAGCTGCACGACCCTGAGATCCGCGCCGTGATTCAACAGATGGGTGGCGAAGGAGTGGCGCAGCGTATGCGGCGAGAGCGGCTTGGCAATTCCGGCGATTCGAGCGTAATGCTTGATGCGGTACCAGAACGCCTGGCGTGTCATGGCCCTGCCCCGGCGGGTGACGAACAGCGCCGAGACGGTGCTTTGGGTGAGCAGCGCGGCACGCGCACCCCGCAAATAGTCCTCGAGCCAAGCCTGGGCCTCATCACCGATGGGCACGAGGCGCTCCTTATTGGCCTTGCCGATGGTCCGCAGCACGCCCTGGCGCAGATTCACCTGCCCGAGGCACAGCCCGACCAGCTCGGAGACGCGCAACCCCGTTGCATAGAGCACCTCGAGCATGGTGCGATCACGAAAGCCGATCACATCCTGACAATCCGGTGCGGCGAGCAGCGTCTCGACCTCCTGTTCGCTAAGCGTCCCGGGCAACGGCCGGTCGAGCCGGGGGGAGTCCACCTGCGCACTCGGGTCCTCCGTCAGGCACCCCTCACGCAGTTGCAGGCGATAGAAACCGCGTAAGCTGCAGAGCAGTCGCGCGGTGGTCCGGCGTTTCGCTCCCGCGCGGACGCGCTCGGCCAGATAGTCTCTGAGACATTGGCGGTCCGCCTCCAGCAACGTCCTACCGTGCCCACCCAGCCACCGCGCATAGGCCACGAGATCGCCGCGATAGGCGTCGAGCGTATGGTCCGAGAGCCCGCGCTCCATCCAGAGCGTATCGAGGAACCGCCCGATCAGCGCCACCTCGCGCGCGCTCACGCCCCTTTCCTCCCGCCCGGCCATGTCCTCGGGAAGGCTAGAGCCTCGCCCCACCGTTTGAACTCCTACGCTGCCGGCTCGGCCGGTCGCTCGTGCGGCGCCTCCTTGCCGCCGAGAATATGGAAGATCTCCAAGGGCAATGGGATCACTACGCTCTTGCTCTGCCCGGAAATATCAGCCAGCGTCTGCAGATAGCGCAGCTGCAGCGCCTCGGGCTGGGTGGCGATGCGCTTGGCCGCTTCCACGAGCTGTCTCGCTGCCTCGTACTCGCCCTCAGCGTGGATGACCTTGGCCCGGCGTTCCCGCTCGGCCTCGGCCTGGCGGGCGATGGCACGGACCATGGACTCGTCGAGGTCGACGTGCTTGATCTCGACGTTGGCGACCTTGATCCCCCAAGCCTCCGTGCGCTCGTCAAGGATGGACTGGATATTGTCATTGAGCTTCTCGCGCGCGGAGAGCATCTCGTCGAGATCGTGCTGGCCGAGCACGGAACGCAGAGTGGTCTGAGCCAGCTGGTTGGTGGCCATGAAATAATTCTCTACCTGTATGACCACCCGTTCCGGATCGACGACTCGGAAGTAGAGGACGGCGTTGACCTTCACGGACACATTATCCTTGGAAATCACGTCTTGGCTCGGCACGTCCATGGTAATCAGCCGCAGGTCGATCTTGACCGACTGCTGAATGAGGGGGACCACCAGGCGCAGACCGGGCCCCTTGACCTTCCAGAATCGACCGAGCAGAAAGACGACGCCGCGCTCGTACTCGCGGAACACCCGGAAAGAGGCGATGATGAGCGCGATCACGACGCCGATGACGACAATTAACGGTATGGCCATACCGCCCTCCCTGCCTTGTTCTTGTGAGCAACCCATACGGGAAGCGTTGCCGGGACGTGCCTCGCTCCCCCATTGGTAAGCATAGCTGCCATCGATCTGATGGGAAACGCGCATCCCCCGCGTCGCCGGTGCTGGCCCTGGCGCCATTCGGCGGAGCCGGCCGGCCTCGAGGGTACGACCGCGGAAACATTATCGGCTATCCTGCCGGCAGGCGTTGGGTATCGACGCCTCGCCGGCGCCGATCAGTTATACTTTTTTGTTTTGCTTACGAAACCCGAGGAGATGATCATGGCGTATACCGTTACCCTGCTGCGCAGCGGCTGTGTCACTCATGACGTGCTGCGCCTGACCACAACCCGGCCCGAAGAGTTCGATTTCGAGCCCGGCCAAGGGGTGCGGCTCATGCTGACCAAAGCCGGCTGGGAAAAGAAGGGGCGGCCTTTTACCCCGACGTCGTTGCGGGAAGACGGTGTCCTCGAGTTCACGATCAAAATTTACGACGATCACGACGGCGTAACGCGCCAGATACGCTCTCTGCAGCCCGGCGATACGCTGCAGATCAGCAACCCTTTCGGGACCATCACCTACCAGGGCCCGGGCGTTTTCATCGCCGGTGGCGCCGGCATCACGCCTTTTCTCGCACATTTGAGGACGCTGGCCCGTGACGACAGGCTCGCCGGGCACAAGCTGCTCTTTTCCAACCGCACGCCCGACGATGTCATAGAAGAGCACGAGCTACGCTACTATCTGGGCGATCAGTGCGTTCTGACCTGCACCCGCGAGAACAAATCCGGTTACCTGGACCGGCGGATCGATCGGGATTTCCTGGTCGAGCACATCACGGATTTCAATCAGCACTTCTATGTCTGCGGCCCCCGGCCGTTCACGCGCGAAATCAGTGATGCGCTGCAGACGCTGGGGGCAACGCCTGAAAAGCTCGTATCCGAGAAATGACCCCGAGGCTCACGCCAGACGCAGGGCTCGGACGCCCCGGCGAAGCGCCATCCGACGGCGCGGCGCGGCGCGGTCCAATTCCGCGCCGCTACCGCAAGCGCCCGCGATAGCCACCGGGCAGGAAACCATCGGGACGATCGGTAAACACGCCGTCAACGCCCCACTTCCAGCACGGCGAGAACGCCCTTGGCACGTTGACGGTGTAGCAGTAAAGCTCCAGGCCGCTCGCCTTGACAGCGTTTGCGGCGCGTTCGCTCAGATAGCGCCAGTCGCAGTGCACGCTTACCGCTCCCAAGCCGGTTGTCTGTTGGCGCCAATCCCGAGGCAGCCGCGACCAGAGACAGCCGACAAGAAGCCGTGGCGCACGCGCCCGCGTGGCCTCCAAAACGCTCGGCTCGAACGAGGAGACCAAAACGCGGTCCCTTGGCATCGCGACTGCGCTCAACGCGCGGTGCACGGCATCCACGAGGCGAGCCGCCGGGACATCGCTGGCGGCCTTGAGCTCGAGGTTCACGCCCAGGTCCAGACCACGGATCAGCAACAGCGCATCGGTGAGCAGCGGAATGCGCTCACCAGCGAACGCCTCGCCATACCAGCGGCCGGCATCGAGCCGGCCAATGCTCACCCGATCGTAGCCGGAAAGCGCTCCCGCCCCGTCGCTGCACCGGTCCACCGTCGCGTCGTGATGCACCACCGCCGTCCCGTCGCCCAGAAGCCGCACATCGATCTCGACCCAAAGCGTACCCACATCGGCCGCGGCCCGGATCGCGGCCAGGGTATTTTCCGGCGCCAGGCCCGCCGCCCCCCGATGTCCGATGACGCGTGCCGCGATCATTCACAACCCCCACGCTGCCGCACGGCCGCGACGCTCGAATTGCCACGACCGATCCCCGGCCTGCCGGCGCACTCTGGCTCCTATAGGTCTGGCTGCCTGTAAGCGTACGCGAGCCGAACCGGGGACGAGCACATCGCCATTTTTCCGCTGCTTCACGACGCCCGAACCGCAAGTCGGATTGTATTTTGTCCTCTCCGACGGATATGAGACGCTATATGTGCGATATCTCAATGCGGAGCCTTAATCATGTCCGAACAGAATCCCCCCGCGGTCGCCGAACTGGAGCCGAGCACTGATCTGGAAAAAGCCTTGGTGGCCGCCCAGGATGGCGAATCCTCCACCGCCGAGTTCCTGCATCGCTTGGTCGACTCGGATGTTTTCATTCTGCTGAGTCAGCAAAAACAGGATGAAGAGGATGATTCAAACATCCAGCCTCTCGTCCTCGAAGGCCCCGACAAGACCCCGATGCTTGCGATGTTCACCCTATCCGAGCGCAGTTCGCCCCTGACCAAGGAATTCCCCGACTACACCCATCCCTACGAGGTGGAATTCAGCTGGATCGTTGCCAACGCCTCCGAGGGAATGGGCTTGGTAATCAATCCGGGGTGGTCCTATGCGGCTAGCCTTCCGCCCGAAGCCCTCGCGCAGCTACGCAACAAGAATGCGCAAACGTGATGCGCTTTGCGTGTCACGTGCTCGCCTGCGGTGTACGGCCGAGCAAGGTCGTCGATAAAGTATAATGCCACTCCGGAAGGCGCGAGCCATCCGGTGGGCGAAGATGCGCCATTGCGCGGCTTCATGCGCACCCCCATGGCCGTGCCCGCACGACCCGGGAGACGTTGACTTGCCGAGTCTCCGCGGTTGAAAGCCAGACGCGCCGGGGGCCACCTTGCAAGCACAGCGCGCATCTCGCCCTCTCCTTCGGCATCTGTTCGATCGCTTGCAACGCGCTTTCAGCGCTTGAGTATCAGCAGTGCCTTTCGCTGCCAGAGTCGCCGTTACGAATCCGACGCACGGCTCTGCCGAGCGCTTGAGATCAAGGAATATGAATTACGAACGCGATTGCATTCGCCGGTTGGACGGTTACATGCCAGGCGAGCAGCCGGACTTTCCACGCGCGATCAAGCTCAACACCAATGAGAATCCTTATCCGCCACCGGCACCCGTGCTTGCAGCGCTGCAGGAGATCACCGGAGAACACCTGCGTCGTTATCCGCCTCCCACGAGCACCAGCTTGCGGGAAGCCGCCGCCGCGCTGCACGCAGTACGCGCGCGCAATATCGTGACGACCAACGGTGGGGATGAGTTGCTGCGTCTCGCTATTACCACCTTCGTCGAGCCCGGCAAGCCAATCGGCATCGCCGATCCGAGCTACAGCCTTTATCCCGTGCTTGCCGCCATCAACGACTCACCCATCGTGCGTGTCTCGCTCGATGATGCCTGGCGGCTACCCGATGGTTTCGCCGCGCAGTTGAACCGCGCGGGGGTGGCGCTTACTTTTCTGGTCAATCCGCACGCCCCGTCGGGCACGTTACTCGACGTCGGGACGATTGCCGACGTCGCGCAGGCGCTCGACGGCGTGCTGCTCGTCGATGAGGCCTACGTGGATTTCGTCGATCCGAGGCACAATCACGACGTGACCGCGCTGGTCCACGAGCACGACAATCTGCTCCTGCTTCGCACCTTCAGCAAAGGCTATTCGCTAGCTGGCCTGCGTCTTGGATACGGCGTCGGCCCAACCGGCCTGATCGACCCGATCGCCACCAAGACCCGTGACAGCTACAGCGTGGACGCCATCGCACATCGGCTCGGTATCGCCGCCCTCGCCCACCGTGACGACGCGGCACACAGCTGGGAGGCGGTGCGTGGCGAGCGGGTGCGCTTGTCGGCCACACTCGCCGCGTTAGGGCTCGAGTGCGCCCCGAGCGAGTCCAATTTCCTCCTCGCCCACGTTCCGGATGCACTCGGTAGCGGCGCCCGGGCGCTCTACCAAGCCCTCAAGGCTCGGGAGATCTTCGTACGTCATTTCGACCACCCCCGGCTCGAAAATCGCTTACGCATTACCGTCGGCACGCCACCGGAAAATGAAGCCTTGCTGGATGCCTTACACGATCTACTCGGCCGCTGAGCCATAGCCCTGCCGACCGACCATGACCAAGTTATACAGAATAATCGTTACGCTTTACGTCCGCGGAACCAACAGCATCGCCTTCTTACCAGCTATCATTGCGATCTCCTTCTTCATTTTCTCGCTCTCCATTTTATTCTTCGACAGAGCTGGCTACGGAGAACACATCAAGGAACTGATACCCCGCATTATTGCTCATGAAACCGAGAGTGCGAGACAGCTCTTAAGCACACTGACCGGTGGAATCATAAGCTTGACTGTATTCAGCTTTTCGATGGTCATGATCGTAATAAACCAAGCCTCCTCCAGCTTCTCGCCTCGAGTCATTCCAGGACTGCTAAGCAAGAAACCTCATCAAATCGTTCTTGGCTTCTATATAGGAACCATCATCTATACGACCGTTCTTCTAGGGTCACTAGGAGGTGAAAATACCAGCCCGGAAGTCTTGGGGCTTGCTGTTTTATTCAGTATTTTTTTTGCAATCACCTGCCTTGTTTTATTCATTTATTTTATCCATTCAATATCGAAGGCCATCCAGGTCGATAATATCATTAAAGCAATTTTCACCACGACGTTGCGGCAAATCAAAAAAAACAACTGTGTCAACAATGACCATGAGTATTCGATATCGGATACTGCTCAATGGCATGTGATCACCAGCAGCTCCGAAGGTTATTTGCAAAGTATAAACTACGCGTTTTTGACTCGCTTGGCACGTGATAACGATATCATCATCGAGCTCTTGGTGCCCAAGGGGGTATTTCTTCTCAGGAATTATCCATTGTGCAAGACGAATCGAGACATTTCGAATAACAAAACGTTGAGGACAACGCTACTGGATTGTTTTTTTACCTACACGGACGAGTATATCGAGGAAAACTACATCTATGGCTTCAAGCAGATCTCGGAAATCGCCGTAAAGGCGTTGAGCCCGGGCATCAACGACCCGGGGACCGCACTCCATGCAATCGACCTTTTGACGATCCTGTATCTGAATAAAATGGAGATGCATGAAAATCAATTCATAGCCGATGCGGACGGACAACTACGCATAATCAATAAACTGATTTCTTTCGACGAACTCCTCTACCGGTATCTGTCACCGATCAGGGAATACGGCAAAAGCGACGTGTTTGTTGTTGCCCGCCTGTTAGAATGCCTCAAGCGGCTGCTTTATGCCGATATTCATGGAAAATATACCGCCAGCTTGACCCACCACGCAAAAATCATCCTCGATGATACGACCGAAACATTGATGAACCCATTCGACCGGTCGAAGATCAACGAGAGCATCGCGGATATAAACTCCCTTGCGATCGGCCGGTCCTCGCTCCCGTACTTGTCATGATTGTGCATTCGACTCCAGGTATCAATAGCTCACTCAGCGCTCGTCCAAAAAAGGGCAGCCCACCGCTTGAATCGGCCGCAACGTGCCTCATTTCATGCGGTGGGCTATTTCTCGCCTTACGAATTCAGACTTGGCGCTCGAAATCCGTTACTTGACGGTCCGCCTCTTCCTTGCTGATTCCGTATTTTTCCTGGAGCTTGCCGACCAAGACCTCGCGATGGCCGTCGATCTGATCGAGTTCGTCACCGGTCAGCTTACCCCACTGTACCTGGGCCTTCCCTTTGAATTGTTGCCAATTTCCCTTGATTTGATCCCAGTTCATAATGGAACTCTCCTCTCGTTCTTCCTGTTCCCGTAAAAATGGACATCGCCTCCCGGCAATGGTTCCCGAGTCATGACGGACTCGATTCGTGCGCGGGGCGTCGTCTCTGCGACGCGTTTCCCAATGATAGCGAGCCGGTTTGCGATACGTCGCCGAACCGTGCCCTCGTTCCAGCGTTGCGAAAAGCCGCGATGCACGCCGCACCCCAGGCTCATCAAGCGCCGCGAGCCATTGCTCATGCTAGAAGAAGCGCCAGAGTCCGGGCGTTTTTGCAGATCTCGGGGTGGCGACGGTCGACGACCGGCCGGCGCCGATGGTCGGCATCGTTATTTGTACCGCTTGACCTGCTGCGGTTGGCGCACAAACTAAGTGAAGACGCTCAGCAGTCGGCAACACTGGAACGGAAAGGAACACCGGAATGGCCATACCCAAACCGCTGAACCCCGAGGAGCTCTATCGGCGCTGTGATCCTGAGTCCTTCGACTTCGAGACGACAGCGGAACTGGAGCCATTCAACAAAATTGTCGGTCAGGATCGGGCCCTTGGAACGCTCAAATTCGGCACCGGAATCAACAGCGAAGGCTACAACCTCTTCGTGCTCGGCCCTCCGGGGATCGGTAAACACGAGGTGGTGGAGAAGTTTCTGCGCGCCCGGGCCGCGGACGAACCCACGCCCTCGGATTGGGTGTACATCAACAACTTCTCCAATGCTCACAAGCCCCGGCTGGTCGAGCTTCCTGCCGGCCGGGGCGAGCGGTTTCGCGAAGATCTGGAGACGCTGGTCCAAGAGCTTCGCAGCGCCATCCCCGCCACCTTCGAGAGCGAGGAGTATCAGAGCCGGCTGCACGATCTGCAGCAAGAGTTCGGCCAGCGGCAGCAGGAAGCGTTCCGGGAGATTCAGGAAGAAGCCGACAAGCACGACATCGCATTGACTCAATCGCAAAGCGGCTTCACCTTCGCACCCAAGCGCAACGGTGAAGTGCTGCGTCTGGAGAGCTATCGCGCCCTGCCGGAGGAGGAGCGCGAAGCGTTCGAACGCACGATCGAGCAACTGCAGGAGCGGCTACAGCAAGTCATTCAGCAGATGCCGCGCTGGCGCAAGGAGACGCAAAACCGGATCAACGAGCTCAACGAGGAAATGGCCCTGTTCGCGGTCGGCCATCTCTTGGATGAATTCCGCGGGAATTATCGGGACTGCCCGCGCATCCTGGAACATATGGACGCGATCCAGAAGGACGTGATCGAAAACGTCGGCGCGTTCGTCGGCCAGGACGATCACAGCCACGCCGCCGAGCAACTGCTCAATCGATACCTGGCCAATGTCCTGATCGACAATGGAGCGCAGCAGGGCGCACCGGTGGTCTACGACGACATGCCCACCCATCAGCATCTGATCGGTCGCATCGAACATCACGTCCAGCAAGGGGCCCTGCTCACCGATTACCGGCTGATTCGCGCCGGCGTGCTGCATCAAGCCAATGGCGGCTATCTGATATTGGACGTGCGCAAGCTGCTGATGCAGCCGTTCGCCTGGGAGAGCCTCAAGCGTGCCCTGTTCTCCAACGAGATCAAGACCGAATCGCTGGAGCAGCTCTACAGCTTGATGAGCACCGTGTCGTTGGACCCGGAACCGGTACCGCTGAACCTCAAGGTGGTGCTGCTCGGCGAGCGGTTGCTTTACTATCTGCTCTCCGCCTTCGATCCGGACTTCCTGGAACTGTTCAAGGTGCAGGCCGACTTCGAGGAGGATGTGGCGCGCACGGCTGAAACGACCCAGGAATACGCTCGCCTGATCGGCACCATGGCACGTCAGGAGAACCTGCTCGCGCTCGATACCAGCGGTGTCGCGCGCGTGATCGAGCACGGCAGCCGGTTGGCCGACGACAGCGACCGGCTCACAACGCACAACCGTGCCATTTTCGATCTGCTGCGCGAAGCCCATTACTGGGCTTCGAGCGCCGAGAGCGACCTAATCACCGGCGAACATGTGCAGCAGGCCATCGATCATCAGATCTACCGCGCCTCGCGGGTGCGCGAAAGCATGGAACGAGCCATCCACCGCGGCACGATCATGATCGACACCCGAGGCGAAGCCGTGGGACGGGTGAACGGCTTGTCCGTCATTCAGCTCGGCGGCTATGCCTTTGGACGGCCGACGCGCATCACGGCGACGGCCCGGCTCGGCCGGGGCAACATGGTGGATATCGAACGCGAGGCCAAGCTGGGCGGCAATATCCATTCCAAAGGCGTGATGATCCTGTCGAACTTCCTGGCCGCCCGCTATGCCCGGGATCGCCCGCTATCGCTGTCGGCGAGTCTCGCTTTCGAGCAATCCTATGGCATGGTGGACGGCGACAGCGCCTCCGTGGCCGAATTCTGCGCGCTCATCTCCGTACTGGCGAACACCCCGCTCAAGCAGTCGCTTGCGGTCACCGGTTCCGTGAACCAGCACGGCCAGGTCCAAGCCGTAGGCGGTGTCAACGAGAAGATCGAAGGCTTTTTCGATATCTGCAAGGAGCAGCACCTCGATGGCGAGCACGGTGTGTTGCTGCCGGCCGCCAACATTCCCCACCTGATGCTCCGACACGACATCGTGGAGGCCGTTCGTGATGGATGCTTTCGTGTCTATCCGGTGCGTACGGTGGATGAAGCCGTGACCTTGATGACCGGCGTGGAGGCGGGTAAGCCGGAGGCGGACGGCGAATACCCGGCCGGCTCGGTCAACCAACGGGTCGAGCAGCGCCTGCGTGAGCTCGCGGAGCTGGGGCGGCGGATACACGGCGGTAACGACGAGCGTGGGGAGCAACGCAAGAACAATGGCGACGACTGACAAGGACACCGCCCGCATCGATCGCGTCGTCGTTTTGCTGGACAGCTCGCGGGCCGCGCGCGTGGCCCTCGAGGCTGCCGCCGAGCTTGCGGCGCGGCGGCGTGCGCATTTGCTCGGCCTGTTCGTCGAAGACATTGATCTGCTGCGCTCGGCAAGCCTGCCCTTCGGCCGCGAGATCGGTTTCACCTCGGGGCGTATTCGCCCCATGAGCACTGCCGATATGGAACGCCGCCTGCGGCAGCAGGCGGAGGAAGCGCGCCGCCTGCTCGCCGCGGTCGGGCGTCGCCGGTCCGTGGAATGGCGCCTCCATGTCTGTCGCGGCCAGGTGGAGGGAGAAACGCTCGCGCTCACCGCTCCGACGGACTTCCTGGTGCTGGGGCGCATCGATTGGGCCCGGGGTACCGGCTTGCGATTCGGCCAACTGACCGTGCGCATCGCCAGCACCGCCAACTGTGCGGTAATGGTCTTGGGAAGCGCCCCGCACCCGACGCAGCGCTCGATACTGGTGCTCTACGAGGAAGCCGAATCCGGCGACCGGGCACTGGCCACGGCGGCGATCATGGCGCGCGACACGCGACAGGAGCTCACTCTCCTGCTGCCCCCCTCGGCCGCGTCGCTCCTCGCTGGACTCGAGCAGGCGGCCCGACAGTGGGCCCGCCGGCACCGAATGAGACTGAGCTTCATGCGTCTGCCCGGCGCCGACGCGCCGGCCTTGGTGCAGGCGCTGCAGGAAATGAACGCCCGGGTGCTGGTTCTCAGCAGAACCAGTCAGGCGGTACGGAATCCAGCGAATCGCTCGCTGCTCGAAGAGATCGAATCACCCGTCGTGGTGGTGCCTTGAATCCGTGACGTGAGCTTTCGCTGGCATCGATGCGAGGCCACGCACGCCCGTCTCGTGAAGGCGACCCGGAGGATCGACTGTACGCAAGCGCCCCGCCTGCCGTGGCCCGAAAGAGTCCTGCGTCACAGGCCGCCGGGCAGCGTCTCGCCGGGAACAGCGCCGGAAGCGCTATCCCGGCTCATTCAGGCACGCAGCCTCAGCCGATTCGCGTCTCGCGGCCTGCTGGCGCAGCGCCTCGAGTTCGTCCATGAGCTCGAGCGCCAGCGCCGCACCTGGAAGATTGACCCGCAGATCCTCGGTCAGCCTGCGAACGACTTGGACGCGCTGGACGGCCTCGCCTGTGAAATGCCAGTGTAGCGGATCACAACCCGCCGGATCCACGATACCTTCCTCGACCATTTCGGTAATCAGCTCGATGCTCGCACCGCACATACGGCAAAGCTCGCCCAAGCTCAGTGTGAGGTGCGCATCAAGAACTGTTCCGATCACGGCGCGCCTGTGCTCTCGCATAAGTCACGCTCCATCCCTCACGTGTGGAGATCAAAACCGCCCGACCCACGGGCGCGATCGCGCAACGTAGCCTGCGCATTACCGGCAAACGCGAAACGCCTCCGCTGGGACGGCTGGAGGCTTCTTCCGCGTGCTCAAGCCTGCCTTATTATGGACCACCTGCGGAGCGCAGAAGCTCACTGAATCGTTGCGGACAGCCGAGAATTTTCGCCGGTGCAACCGCACACCCGCGCAGTCGCCATTGGAGGACAGGAGTGGTAACGTGCGCCACGCCGTTGAGCAATTCGCAAACAATTGGGGCCTAAGGCTGTATACGGAGAGGCTTGATGTCCCTGAGAAGCAATATCCATGCCGCGTTTGAGGAGTGGCTCAATGCAACCCGGGCCTGTGAGGCGCCGCGCGCGGCGGACGCGGAATTGAGTTTCCGTCGTTACGGCCACGCGCTCGCGGTGTTGGAAATGGAGTCGGATTATCTGGTGCTCTGCCGGATCGAGACGCCTTTGCCGTACCGCCGCCAAGGCCACGCGACGGCGCTGCTCAAGCTGCTGACAGGCATCTGCGACCGACATCGCGTCACCCTGCTGGCTCAGGCCAGCGCTTACAGCGACGCCCAGGGCATAAGTCAAAACAGCCTGCTCGCCTGGTACGGGCGGCACGACTTCGAGGTGGACCGCGGCCGCACTACGCAGCCTCCTTTGGTCTGGTACCCGCGCAAGCCCTAGCCGCGCAGACCGCACCCGCGCACGGCAAGCACCGAAGGCCCGCCCTGGTTGGAGCACCCCGCCAGGGAAGCGGAGCGCTACCGGGGCGGCGCACGACGCATCATGAAGGTCTCAGCCCGGGGGCACGTGCGCCCTGCAGCCGCGGGCTCGGGTGCGAGCCGATCTCGCGCGGCTCGCGTGCCTTGCAAGCACCGCCCGCGCCGGCACCTAGGCCCTGAGCGGGGGGCCCTTGCGCATCGACTGGCGAAAAAGCGGATAGAGCACGACGTCCTTCAGCAGCCAGGCGCAGAGGATCAATCCCGCGCTGAGCTCGGAGAGCCAGCCCGCATCCATGGTGAGATAAAGGGCCAGGACGACCAGCACCGTGCCCGGCAACTGCAGCAGCGTATAACAGATAAAAAGGCGCATACTTCCTCGTTCCTCGATTCCTGCGGACCGATGATCAGAAAAGCGCTTCAGCCCACCCGTCGCGAGTCTCGCCGCGGCGGCACGTCGGGCGCCACCAAGCAGTTTATTGGATTCACGGGATTACGCAAACCGCCCTTGGCCTGCGCTTGCACGCCCGGATCCGATCGTGCGAACCGCCGCTGGAGGGTCGAAATGCGAGCGGCGTCAGTGCACCAAACCTCCGCTCCCCGCGCGATGCGAGAGACACGCGACCCCTTGTATTTCGGGCACGGCGTCACTAAGTCGAAGGTACTCGTTTCATTTGATGATGAGGACGCTATGGAAAAGACAATAAGGCATCCCTTCGTTCAGACCGTCGTACTGCTGTTGCTTTGCCTCGCTCTGGGAACCGGCTCGGCACTGGCCAATCATCGGCCCGGCCATACCGGTTACTCCCACAAAGGGCACATGCACGCAATGGGCGCGACGTGGGGAAAGGACATGTTCGCCTACGTACCCATGGGGATCATGTTCCAGAAAGACCTGCTCGGGCTCTCGGACGAGCAGGTTCAAAAAATTCGCTCCCTTCATAAGGAAATGCACAGCAGCGGCGGCAACCATGACGCCGCCGTGAAAATCCACGAGCAATTGGAATCGGCGTTGGAGGGGGGAAAACTCGACCTCTCCACCTATGAATCGGCCCTGAAAGAGGCGGCCGACTTTGCCGTCAAGAATCGCCTGGAGACCGCGCGCAAGGCCCAGGAAGCGTTGCAGGTTCTGAACGAGGATCAGCGCAACCGCTTTCTCTACTCGATGCAGGTGATGCACGCGTGGATGGAAATGCACGGCTCGAAACACCATAAGCATGGAAAGCACGGCAAAGGCATGAGCAAGAGCAAGAGCAAGAGCGAAGGAGACATGAGCGAGGAAAGCGACGACTAGCCCCTCAGTACCCACCGTCTCTGCATCTCTCGCCGGCCCCGCCCGAATTCGCATTGGCGGGGCCGGTGCGCTTTGAATCAATACGCACAGCCTCGCTCAATTTCATGGCCGATACTTTCCATTCGATGCCTACGCCCGCCACCTGCGACTTCGGCTGATTCCACAGGCAACGCCCCAGACGGCGGAAGCCGTGTCCCGCTTCGCTTGTCGGCATTTATTACACACAGGCTCACCGTCGCCAGGCGACCGGCGCCCCCTTAATGACTAAGCGCCTGAAGAATCGTGTGTTTTCAAATTAAATTCGCAATGAAGAGCTAATGGCGCATTTATTGCTATGACCATTACGGCTGGACTTTCAGCATGGATTGCGTAATTTCGCCATGGATCGCTGCGTTCTGCCACGGAAAACGGGCTTTCACATGGTTCATTAAAGGTTTCAACAATGAAAATGCGAAATCTTTGTTAATTATCAGTCTAGGTATTGGGAGTGATTGCGACGGGAAATGCCTCGGCTACCGTCATGGCATGTCCCGCGAAAATCTCGGATAACGTCTATGGCGGTGTCGACTGTGAATACAGCG
>NZ_JBXWZQ010000052.1:0-7716 GCF_059432795.1 Nitrococcus sp.
AGGAACTCCGTCGTCGAGTGGAGCCTCATAGTGTTTGCGTTCACAGTAAACACGGTAACGAAGGTGGTGGTGGATGTTGCGCGCTAGACCCGTATCAGCGATATATACTGCATATTGTTTCGTTAACTTTTAATTATTTTCTTTCACTAGTGATGTTGATTGATTCAACATCCGTGTGTCAAAATTGCTTACATTATGACCATCCACTGAGCGTAGAGGCTCGCACGGTGATGGCCTGTACCGTGCCATTTGAGAGTTAAATGATATTGTTCAGTAAGTTAAGCAAAATCGGCAGCAATGGAATGTCGTCGACAAACGACAGCAGTCGGCGTCACTGGTCCCGTTGCCGTGCGGTAAACAGCTAAATGACTGTTTCTTGAGTAGGTGTCTCTGAATGGAGACAGGTAGTGCTCAGCAACGGCAGAAAAATGGGTTAAGCTTGTTTATATGGACGTGATGTGGCACTGGGCACAGCTACCTGGCGCTACTGGGACGTTGCAACGGCCCTGGTGTAGGGTTCCACGTCTGATTTGATCGCCTTGACTGCCTGGAGGGCTGGGCACAGCAAGGGATTGGGGCGAGGTCGAGAGATGATTTTGGAAGGGATATTCGGAAGTTACCATCGGCGCCTGTTGCCCATTTTGGGCGTTATAGAACCGATGTTACTGGGGGTGTCGCTATATGTGGGCACCATCATCCGCTTCGGAGACCTGAGCGCGGCGTCGCTGGACGAGCTGCTGCCCATCTGGCCGAAAGCGGCGAGCTTCGCGCTGATCGGCACGGCCTGTCTGGTGGCCGTCGGATTATACAACCAGAGACTTCGCGACGGACTGCCCGGCGTGCTGGTGCGCCTGGCCATCGGGCTGAGCCTGGCCGGCGTGCTCATGACCCTGCTTTTTTATACGTTTCCGGCCCTTTTCCTGGGGCGAGGGGTGTTCGGCCTTTCGCTGCTCGTCGCCTTCCTCATGCTCGGTCTACTCCGCGCGGGCTATTTGCGCCTGCTCCGCCAGGGCAATAACCGCCGCCGCGTGCTGGTGCTGGGCGCCGGCAAACGGGCCAATCATATCCTGTTGTTCCGTCGTTCCACGGATTTCATCGGCGTGAGCTTCCTTGGCTTCGTTGAGATGCCAGGGGACGCTTCGGTCGTGCCGCAGGGCCGTCGCGTAATTCTCGATGAGACGCTGCCGCGCTACACGGCGCGCCACCATGTTGATCAGGTGGTTATCGCCGTGGACGACCGCCGTATGGGCTTGCCGATGGAACAGTTGCTGGACTGCCGCACCCAAGGGATCGATGTCGTGGAGCTTGCGACATTCATCGAACGGGAACTGGGGTTGCTCAAGCTCGATGTCTTGGATGCCAGTTGGCTGATATTCTCTCCGGGGTTCAATCGTCGGCTGCTGCGGCGTTGGATCAAGCGGTTGTTCGATATCACGGCGAGCCTTCTGCTACTGCTTGGCACGATACCCGTAATGGCGGCCACGGCGCTGGCCATTTGGCTGGAGAGCGGCGGGCGGGAGCCGGTGCTCTATCGACAAAGCCGAATCGGTGAGGAGGGAATTCCTTTCGAGCTATTGAAGTTCCGCAGCATGCAGGTCAATGCCGAGGGCGACGGAAAAGCACAATGGGCGTCGAGCTGTGACCCGCGGATCACGCGGGTAGGGCATTTCATTCGGAAATATCGAATCGATGAGCTGCCGCAGATCTTCAACGTTCTCTCCGGTAGGATGAGCTTTGTGGGGCCGCGCCCAGAGCGGCCGCAATTCGTATCCACGTTGGCTACGCTGTTTCCGTATTACGCTGAGCGCCATCGAGTGAAACCCGGCCTGACCGGGTGGGCGCAGGTGCGTTACCCGTACGGCGCTTCGGAGCACGATGCTTTCGAGAAACTGCAATACGATCTCTATTACGCTAAGAATCACAATCTGCTATTTGATCTCAGCATTTTGTTACAGACTGTGGAAGTGGTTCTCTGGGGCAAAGGTGCCCGGTAGACTGGTGCTTCGCAGCAGGCAGGGTGACGGCTAGGAGGGCTACCGACTGCGCCGATAGCCTCATGATCGCTTTTTAAGGCAAGGGAGTGGCGAGACGGCTTATGTACGAGAGCTTTTTTGGCTTCACCGGTGATCCGTTCCGCTTGACACCGGACTATCGCTTCTGCTTTCGGCACCGCAGCTTCCGCAAGGCCAAAGCCTACATGGAGTACGGCGTACAAAGGGCAGAAGGCTTTGTTATGGTCACCGGCCGGCCCGGTACCGGCAAGACGACGCTAATCTACGATCTGCTGGCGGATCTGCGCAAGCAGCGGCTCAGGGTGATTCAGCTCAATAGCACCCAGCTCGAAGGCAGTGAGCTCATTCGCATGATCGCCTTCAAGCTCTCTTTACAGGGCGATCATCTTGATAAGGCCTCGCTGCTGCGCCAAATCATCCGTAGCCTGGATCAGGATTACCGCTCCAAGCGCCGGGCGATCCTGCTCGTGGATGAAGCTCAGGGCCTATCGGAGTCGGCGCTCGAGGAGTTGCGCTTCCTGACGAATCTGGAAAAGGACGGCCAGTCGCTGCTGCAGGTCTTTTTGGTTGGGCAGGAGCCGTTACGCGAGATGGTCCGCCAGCCGGTCATGGAGCAGCTTCATCAACGCTTGATCGCGGCTTGTCACCTCTCACCGCTGAACGAGCAGGAGTCCGAGGCCTATATCTGCCATCGCCTGGAACGCGTCGGTTGGCAAGGCAGTCCGAGCTTCGAGCCTGCTCTGCTCGCCATGATTCACCGGCTGAGCGGCGGTGTACCTCGGCGTATCAACCAGGTGCTGAGCCGTCTGCTCATGTACGGCTTCGTCGAGGAGAAACGCGATTTCCAGCTTGCCGATATGCGGGCGGTCATCGAGGATTTACGTGACGAGATGCTGCTTTCGACGGATGTCAAAGACGTGGACAAGCTGCTCGAAGAGCTGCCCGAGGCATCCACCGTACGCCGTCCCAGTTGGGAGGATTTCGATGACGATGAGCCGTACATGCGGGAAGAAGTCACGGAGGAAATTGGCCCAACGCGCCGTGAGCCGGTGATTGGCAACCTGGATGAGCCGTCGGCTACCGATTGGACCCCGGCACGCTCCGCCTCGTCGATGCCTGAACCAGGCGACGTGGCGGAATCGCAGATGTCGCCAGGTGACTGGGAGGCGGAAAACGATGTTCGGGCGGAAAACGATGTTCGGGTGACAGCCTCACAGCGGATTTTTGTGCATGAGGTCAGGCCCGATCCCGATGAGCGCATCGTGTCGACCTCGGGCAGTGGCGCGCAAATGGGACGTTTACCCCGGCGCAAGGGGCAACGGCTACTGTTCGGGCTCGTCGGTTTGTTGTTGTTGGCGACGATCATTATTTTTGCCGGCAGTCAGCTGCATCTATCGTTTCCCGAGCACGGTAGCAACATGGGCGTCCCCGCTTTGGGGTTTAGTGAAGACTCGCAGAGCAAGCTGGACTTCGCCGTCAGGAGAGCATCCGGCCAGGATGAGCGAGCGCAAGAGGGTGCGGTTGTCAATTCTGTGGTGAACTGAATCACGGTTGCCGACCGTCCGGGAAGGTATGGTTGTCTCATCAATCGCCCGAAACAGCGCTGAGCGGCGGTGATGGATACGCAATTGTTCGAAGGATCGAGCACGGGAGAGCGATAAGGACGCGCGGAATGAGCCATTGCTCTGTTACTCGGCGGTAACGCGTTTCAGTTTGCTCAAGTACGCACCTAGATCCCTGGCGGGTGTCCTGCGGCGAGGCTGCCGCGAAGGAGATCGTTTCTCATGGTTTTGTACGCTTGCGCCGTGCTGGCAGGAAAGCGATCAACGGTTTCCGATGAAGCGGTAGCGAGCGAGTAAGCGCCGCACGTTCGCACTCGTTGCGCATTACCACCTGCTGAGAAGCGTCTATTGGGTTAATCGTTCTATTAAATGATCTGGCTGGGGTGACGGCGGGCATGGCGATATCGGTCGCGGCCGCTAGCTACGGTGTCGCGGCAGCGGCATACACGCTGCTGTTCGCACTGTTGTTTGCTGGCTTTCGCGGCTTGTCCCGCGGCGTTGTCCTGTTGTTGGCCGTGTTGATCTGTGCCTGCTGGGGAGCGGTCTACAGCGTCAGTGCACTCTGGTCGTTCGCGGCTTTCCCCTGGCTTATCCTGATGTTCGAGCTCCTGCGATGGGCAGGCTGGCTCACTTTTCTGGCGGTGTTGCTGCGCTTGTCGTGGCCGCATTCGGCGAGACGGCGGTTGAGTGTGGACCCGTGGGTGGTATTGACCGTGCTCGCTCTTCTGCTTGCTGCCGTCTCGCTCGTCGCGACCACAGGTTTTCTGGGCTTGCCGCCGTTGTTGGGATTCGCGGGTTTGTTGCTGACGAGCCTTCTTGGAATGCTACTGATCGAGCAGCTCTATCGTCGGGTGGAGCCGGATTACCGGTGGGGGATCAAGCATCTCTGCCTGGGCCTTGGGGTTGCTTTTGCCTTTGACTTTTATCTTTATGCTGACGGTTTGCTGTTCGGCGACCTAAGCGCGCAGATCCTCGCGGCGAGGGGATTCGTCAATGCGCTTGCCGTGCCGCTCATAGCGGTTTCCGCTGCGCGCAATCCGAAATGGTCGTTGTCCATCGGTGTTTCCCGGCGCCTCGTTGTGGACTCCGTCGTCATTACCGGAGCGGGCGTTTATCTTCTGGTCATGGCCACCGCCGGCTACTCCATTCGCTACCTCGGCGGTAATTGGGGCAGCGCCCTGCAGATTATCTTTCTGGTCGGGGCGCTGGTCGTGTTTTTGGCGGCGCTGTTCTCCGGGAGCCTGCGTGCGTGGATTCGCGTATCCATCTCGAAGCACTTCTTTTCGTATAAGTACGACTACCGCGAGGAATGGTTACGCTTTATCGGCACTCTCTCCGCGAACTATTATGGCGAGCCTTTGCGGGTACGTGCCGTGCGTGCGGTCGCGCAACTCGTGGACAGTCCGAGCGGCGCGTTGTGGAGTGCCAACGAGTACGGGCACCTTATATTGGCGGCCACCTGGAACGTCTCGTTCCCGGGCACGGTGACCGCGCCGGCCGATTCCTCACTGGTGAGTATTCTGCGAGCGCGGGAATGGCTCATCGATCTGGCCGAATACGAAAAATATCCCGGGCGGTACGGTGGAGTGGCCCTGCCCGATTGGCTCGATAAATTTCGCAATCCATGGCTGATTTTGCCCTTGCTGCTGCAGGAGCGGTTGCAAGGTTTTATCGTGCTCAGCCGGCCCAAGGTGTCACGGGAGATCAACTGGGAGGATCGTGATCTGCTTAAAACCGCCGGGCGCCAGGTCGCAAGCTACGTGGCGCATCTGGACGCGACGGATGCGCTTATCGATGCGCGGCAGTTCGACGCTTTCAATCGCTTGTCCGCTTTTGTCGTGCATGATCTGAAAAATGTCTCGGGCCAGCTGTCGCTGATCACCGCCAATGCCGTGAAGCACCGTCACGATCCGGAGTTCATCGAGGATGCTTTCCGCACTATGGAGAGCGCCACGCAGCGGATGGACCGTGTGTTGTCGAATCTGCGTAAGCTGGACTCGCCGATGGCGACGACCGACCCGGTGGATATCGCCGAGCTGGTAGAAGAGGTTGCCGACGGCCTGGCGAAGAGCCGACCGGTTCCGCGGGTCGAGATCTGCACTCCGGGGTTGATTGTGGATTGTCCGCGCGGTCGTTTGGCAACGGTTTTGGAGCATTTGGTGTGCAATGCGCAGCAGGCCACTCCGGCTGACGGTGAAGTCGCATTGAGCGTGACGCGGGAAGGTCCATGGTGTCGCTTGGAGGTGCGCGATAGCGGTGCGGGAATGGCGGAGGCGTTTATTCGCGAGCGCTTGTTCCGTCCGTTCGAAACCACTAAAGGGAATGCCGGCATGGGGATCGGGGTTTACGAGGCCCGACATTTCGTCGAGGCGATCGGGGGCGTGATGGATGTGATCAGTGCACCCGATGAGGGCAGCTGCTTTGTGCTACGGTTGCCGCTGCATCAGTCGGATCCAGCCACGTCGAGGGGGAATGGAAACCGGGAGGTGTTGAGTGGCTAAACCGCAGCCGAAACTACTGATCGTCGAGGATGACCCCGGACTGCAACGTCAGCTCAAATGGTGCTTCAGCGACTATCACGTATTGATTGCATCGACACGCCAGGAAGCGCTGCGGCTCGTTGAGCTCCACACACCTCCCGTCGTTTTGCTCGATCTCGGTTTACCGCCGGATGCCGCGAACGCCTCGGAAGGGTTGCGGGCATTGGAAGAGATTCTGGTTCTGTCCCGGCACACGAAAGTGATTGTCGTAACCGGCAACGATGAGCGCGAGACGGCGCTGCGAGCCGTGGCAGCCGGCGCCTACGATTTCTATCAAAAGCCGGTGGATGCGGATGTCCTGCGCCTGATCGTCGATCGCGCCAAGAACCTCCATGAGTTGCAACTCGAGCACCGTCGCCTCATCGAGGCGCCGGAGAGTCCGCTCGAGGGCATCGTGGCGACGTCGCCCCAGATGCTGCAAGTCTGCCGTATGATCGAGCGTGTGGCGCCGGTCAATGCCACGGTGCTTCTCATGGGAGAAAGCGGTACCGGCAAGGAGCTATTGGCTCGCGCGCTGCACCGGCTCAGTCCGAGAAACGCCGAGCGTTTCGTCGCCATCAACTGCGCGTCGATCCCCGATACTCTGCTCGAGAGTGAGCTGTTCGGATATGAGCGCGGGGCATTTACCGGGGCGAATCGCCAGACCGTAGGTAAAATCGAATACGCGGATCGTGGCACGCTGTTTTTGGACGAAATCGGGGACTTGCCGCTCGCGCTGCAGGCAAAGCTCCTACGCTTTCTTCAGGAGCGAGTGATCGAAAGGCTGGGGGGGCGCGGTGAGATCCCCGTGGACGTTCGCGTTGTGGGCGCGACCAATCGCGATCTCAAGGCCATGCTGGAGGAAGGCAGCTTTCGCGAGGATCTTTATTACCGGCTAAGCGAGATTACGGTTACGATCCCCCGTCTGCGTGATCGGGACGGGGATGCGACGTTGCTCGCCCACGCGTTCCTGCGCAAATACGCGGATCGGGACCGGCGGGGCCTCAAAGGGTTTTCCCACGACGCGCTTGCGGCGATCGAAAGTTACGATTGGCCAGGCAACGTTCGGGAACTGGAAAACGTTTTGCGCCGAGCCGTTATTATGGCGGAATATAACAGTATATCGGCTGCTGACCTTGCTTTGCCCGCAACGCAAGCGGAGCTCTCTCCCTTGAAGCTGCGTGAAGCGCGAGAACAGGTCGAGCGGCGCACGGTGTCGCGAGCGCTAGGGCAAGCCAACGGCAACCTGGCGCGGACGGCCGAACTGCTTGGCATCAGCCGGCCCACGCTGTACTCCCTGCTTAGCAAATACGGCCTCAAAGGCGGCGTGACGACAGACGAACGAACCCATTGAACGGTGACACAAAAGGAATTTGGGCACCTGCGCCCGTCACGCTGAGGGAGAGCGGAATGCTTCGAGTCCGGCAGAGGTATAGTTTACGCCTGTATGCCAAGCTCATTGCGGTCTTGGTGCTATCGTTGATCCTGCCACTGGGGGGCTGTGACCGTTTCGGCGCCCGTTCACCCGAAGAGCATATCGGCAGCGCAATCGAATACCGGGCCAAGGGTGATCTCAACGCCGCCGTCATCGAATTGAAAAATGCGCTTCAGCAAAGCCCGGAT
>NZ_JBXWZQ010000053.1:0-19408 GCF_059432795.1 Nitrococcus sp.
GATGCCGCTCTCCTCCGAGGTCTCCCGCAGGGCTACCGCCACGATATCCGCTTCGCCATCGGCGTGCCCGCCCGGTTGAAACCATTGGTCGTGTTTACGGTGGTGCATCAGCAGCACCCGCGAACGATCCATGTTGACCACCCAGGCAGAGCCTGTCACATGGCCCGGCAAGAGGTCACGGTGAAAACAATCCGGATTCAATTGCACAAAGGTCCGCGCCTGATCGATATACGCGGCTTCGTCCATGAACCGAGTGCGATGCGCGCCGAGCAAATCGAGGAGTTCCTGACGATGCATGGGCTTAGGTACCAGGCGGATTTTTGACCGCAGAGATCGCCGCGGCAGCCGCTTCGTCGATGTCCATCTCGCGGCCGGCCATGATCATTCGCCCGTAGGCACCGACGGCAGGCACATCGATGAGCGTGATGCTGGCGGCTTTCTCCGCCTGATTAGCGGCATATACGATGTATCCGGCCGGCTCGGTCTCCAAAATGAACATGCTCTGTTCGGGCAGAATCATAGAACCGCGACGGTTCTGCCGATTGATCAGCACCGTGTGATCGGGCGTCATGCCACGAATCACTTCCTGCCACGCGATCTGACAGGGCTGGCGGTCGTTTACCTCAACACCGAGGCGCTGAAGAATCACTCTGCCCGCTTCCTTCACGTCGCTCTGGTCACGGTGGTGAATCACCATCGAGCCGTAGGCGCGCTCGACGACCTGCTGCGACAGATGCACACGAGTGGCCTTCAGGGCGATGTCGGTCAAGCGGTGAATCGCCATACCCGGAGACACTTCCACCCACAGACAGGAGTCGCCGGGCACGGGCAGGAATCCCTGCGATACCGTGGCCATGTACTCTGCAAGCTGCGGCTGCAATGAATCGATATACACATAGGTTCGAAGCTGAATCATCTAATGCACTGCTACACTCGCGCTCCCGCGGCCCTTGGATAGGATCAGCCGCTGAACTTCACCAACCGGGTCACCTGAATATCGGATATGAAGACGACTCCGGAGTGCTCGTTATAAAACGGACCCAGCCCCTCCAGGACCGGGTTGACCAACTCTTTCGGCACGGCCGCGATGATCATGATGAGTACGTCATCCTCGTTGAACATGAGGTGTCCTTCGTGGAAACCATGGCTGCCCTTGCCGGAAAGATTGTTGATGATCGTATAACCTTTGACCCCGGCCCGATCCAGGATATCGGTGGCGAACTCCTGATGCTCGCCCCCAACAATGATCTCGAGCTTTTTTAGCGGGCTCAAATTCAGGTCTTTCATGAAACAGTAGACTCCTCGATCAGTGGCTGTTCGGCGGCGGACGCAGCGCGTCGGGTCTCCCACTGCCCGTCCTCGTAGACGTACACGGTGCCCTGCTCAGGGGGGATGATCAGCAGCCGGATCCAGCCGTTGCGCACCAGGAACTTCACGGACGTCACTTCGTCCACGGCGCGTCGGGCATGCTCGAACGGGGCCTCGATTACCGTAATGAGCCGCAGCGGCTGGTGGTAAGGTTGACCATTCTCGAGTACCGTCTGTGCGGGCAGGCCCGTGCGCAAGTCACTCAGGTTTCCGGTCATGACCGCAAAGCGCCCCGCGATGTTGTGATAGACCTTGCTACCACTCCCGAATCGCTCGTTGTCCACGGTAGAGAAATAATGCTCCATGTTGATCCACTGCCCGACAACGAGCGGACCACCAAGAATGTTGCCCAACAGTCGCCGCTTGGGGTCGAGGCGATAATCATAGGAATGCAAAAAGGCCCGCCCCTCCAAAGACAATGATTCTGTCAACGCGCGCCGCCCAATGACAAAATAGGCGTTGCCTGCCAACCCCCATTCGGGGCGAACCTGAGACCAATCCATCGCGTTGCGCTGCGCGTGCTTGAATGCCTCCGCCGGTTCGAGCCGAGCCGTATTCTCCAGAAGCGTGGGCACGCGCTCTCCGGCACAAAGCCGCGAAGCCGCCGCCAAGCCGTTGTGCAGGCGATCGACGTAGACCACGTGCGAAGAAGGCAGGCGGTCGAGGTCGAACAACTGCAACGTATCCGTGGTTGTGTCGTGCAGAGCGGGCACGAACCAGGCGTCGTCGGCAACCTCTACGCCCTGGCTCCGCAGCTTGCGCCGCACCTCCGGCTTGTTTGCCATTTGCGCCAAGACCCGCGCGTTGACCAGCCCGTGATTGCCTCCGCAGGCACCACAATCGAGCGCCGATTCATAGGGATTGTTCTCCGACGTACTCCCGTGTCCAACGAGCAGGATGAAACGGGAAAAGTTCGCTGTCAGCCCTATGGAGCGTAGAGCCTGACCCACGAAGCCGGCCTGTTCGTCCAGACTGAAGCCGAGCCGCCCCAGTCGTTCCATCTGCAACTGAACGATGGTCGGATTGATACGGTAGGCCTCACGCAGGCGCGTGATGAACGCCTCCTCAGCGGCATCGTCCAGTTTCAGTAGCTTCGCCGATTCCGGGGCGCCTTGCCCCTTGCCCATGGCGGCTTCACGCAGCTCACGGACCATGGAATCATTGATTTGTTCGGTCTCCAGGCCGAATTCCTGCTTCAATGCGTTGCGGATCACGGCCCGTTGCACGGCTCTGACGATGGAGTCGGCCTGTTCACGGCTGAGCTTGTCGAGCAACAGGTGGGTCCCCGGCTTTCCTTCATGCAGATGCCGGCGCCACCGATTGTACTGTCTCGGAAGCAGCGTCTTGCCCACCATGTCGAAGCCGAACAGCAGGCCGATGGCCTCAACCGTGACAAAGGGACTCAGTACCGATTCCTTGAGCTCGTGCAGCACCTTCTCGAGGGCGGTCACGGAAGCAATATCCTCCCGCGGCTCCGACACGGCCATTTCCAGTACGAGGTTCTTCGGCGTCAGCAGCACCGGGCACAGATGGGTCTCACTGCCCTTGCCGAGCTCCATGAAACTGACCGGCACACCGAAGAAACCGGCAATGCCGAAGGTCTGATAGTCACCCACGCTTTCAAGGTGCCGGCGAATCCGCTCGGCGCGGGTATCAATGCAAAACAGCGCTTGCGCAAACGGACGCTTCTCGCGCGGCGGTGATGGCTCGAGGTTGATGCCTTCGAGCAGCCGGTTCATCGCGTGCGTCTCCATGGCGCCCAACCAGATCATCCCTTCCTGTCGTTCGAATCCGCGCAGCGTGTGCAACAGGCTGTGCAGCCGGTCGTCGGCAAGCGCGGACAACGCATCGAGATCGCCCGCCCTTTGCGCCAGATCGCGCAGTTTTACCGCCAGTTGTCCGGCTTCGTGCGCCCGCTTCCGCTGAACATACTCGAGGAAGAGGGATTCGATCTTCGCGCTGCGATCGGCTGCCAGGGTCTGTTCCACCCGCGCCGCCAGCGCCGGCAGCACCACGCCGCTGTGCAGCTCGTAGCGCAGGTAGGTCTCGCGGGTGTGCTGCTCGATGGCCTGAGCCACACCGCTAGCCGTAGCGACCGCGCTGCCGCCGCGCTCGTTCAAAAGGGCCAAGGCAAGCGTCAGGCGAACGGCCATCAGGTCCACGAGGTCCGCCGGATAGCGCTCGTTCCAGTAATAGCGCTTGGCGCTGGAGCGCCAGCGAATGAAGCCCGCCCAGCCGTGCAGCCGCGCCACCTCACGGGTGAAGTAGGCTGTCCAGTGCTCCTCGGGGACACCGAGGGTCCGCATCACGTCGGCGATGACGTCTTCCGGACTGTCGCCGCTGCCAAGGACGCGGTCGATATGCAGCCCCCTCAGGTACAAACGGCCATTGCGGCGGGCCAAGTCGCGCCATGCGGCGAAGAAGCCCCGCTCGCGCCCCGGCATGCCCCAGACCGACTGGCCTTCGTCGAAGAAGTCCAGACAGCTCTTGATGACCAGCTCGTCGAGCTCCGAACCAACGTCCGTCCCATGCAGCAGGTCCACGGCCTCGTATACCGGGACCGGGCCCAGCAGCTCCCCGCGCAGCCGTGCTGCAATGGCCTGCTCATCGGGCGGCGAGGAGGGCGGCGCCTGGCCGTGCAAGGCCGCCTGCACGTCGGCGGTCTCCGCCAAGATTTCCGGTCCGGTGAGCGGGTTTTGCGTCTCCGTCAGCAGGATCATCAGCCAACGCGGCAGATCAATCCCGGGCACGGGCTCGCGCTCCGCCGCAAAGGCCTCCACGCGGGCGGCGAGTGCTGCCTGGTCGACCTTGCCCTGGCGCAGGTAGCGCTGATACTCCGCCCGTCGCAGAAACCCCCGGCCATGGAACAGCCGTGCGCCCTTTTCAACCGCCTCCGGAAAGGGCATGCCCTCGAGCCCGTAGAGTGGATTGTGATGGATGAAGGCGCGCATGGGCCAGAAGAACGGAATGGGCTCGGCGGCCACATAGACCATGGCGCGGATCTTCAGCTTCTGACCGATCGGCAACGTCACAGCAGATCTCCCGCGAAATACAAGCCGCTGATAAGCAGAACAACAATGGCTGAGGCATAACTCCAGAGGGCGGCTGCGCTGAGGTCCGGCGCCTCTATGCCGTTGGCCGGACCGACGATCAGCCCCTGCAGCAGTCGCACGCCCGCCCAGCTCCACAACAGCCATATCACCACCAGTGACAACGCCACCGACGGCGCTGCTACGGTCGTCTGGACAACAGTGTTGAACAGGGCGAAGAAACCCGGAAACACGGGTACGGCGATGACGGCCAGCACTACCAACACCAACACGCCGGAAAAACGCGGCAGCGTCTCGGCGAGTCCGCCGTAGAGCCCCGTGTAGGCGGCGCCGAAGTACAACTCCAGCCGAGCGCCCAGCAACGCCAGCAGGGCGAGCGGTACGCTGAAGCCCAACGCGTACAGGCGGACCGGGGACGCCTCGGCGCCGCTCATCAGCACGGGCCATAGCAGTGCCCATGCCGAGGTCGCTAGGAAACCGATCCACTGGCCCATCTCGCGCAGCGCGATTGCCCGAAAGGCGTACAAGGCCGCGGTGAACAGCGCCACAACGAGAACCCAATCCGGCACTTCGTTACTTGCTGCGAATACCAGGCTCAAGCCGAGCTGGGGCCATACCAGCAACAGTACAGCACGAAGCGGCCCACTGCGCACTCGAACCAGCAGGGCATTGAAGCCCATGCTCAACGGAAAAAGGGGCAAAAACAATCCCGCAAGCCAGTAAAGCATGCTCAGACCCACCTCAGCCATACGTTCAGCCGCCCCGCGGCCCCCAGTAGCAGCCGGGTCAGGCGCGTGAACAAATCTGGGAGATAGAGCTCCCGGGAAATGAAAGCGTAGAAAGTCAGCCACAGCTGCCCGGTACGCCCCGGCGCTCGGCTTCCGCTCTTTTCTGCGTAGTACGTGACCAACCAGCCCATCACGATCAAGGCCGTCATCAGGCCAGCCAGGACGTTGAAGCGAAGCAGATCCATGTTCGCGGCCGCATAGATGCCGTCACGGAACGCTTCGTCCGGGTACAGAAACAGATTGAAGGCATGGCTGATGAGCGTGTAGCCAAACACCACAACCGCAAGAGAGAAAACACTCAATCTGAGCAGGCGCCAGAAATTCTGGGTCTGCATCCGGTAGGTGGTGTAGAGCAACTGCGCACCGGTTACCCAGCCGAAGAACAGCAGCACGATGGCACCCTGCTTCTGGAAGTGGTCCTCGGCGACGAGCAGGTGCGCCATCAGCAGCAGGAGCACCGGGACGGCAACGGTGATCGCCGCCATCAGCAGCCACGGCTGGCGGACGCTGGCGGGCTGTCTTTCCACGACGAAGCTGTAGAGCTCGTCTTTGGGAACGCCGTCGCTCTTGCGCGCCGCATTAATCATGCTGCCGGCGCCCAAAAAGAGCGTGCCCTTGAACACCCCGTGGGCGATGAGGTGATAGATAGCCAACGAGAAGGCGCCGACGCCGCACTCCATGATCATGAAGCCCATCTGGCCCATGGTCGAGTAGCCGAGCGACTTTTTAATGTCATTCTGGGTCAGCATCAGGCTCGATCCGATCAGGGCGGTGACCAAGCCAACGACGAACACGACAGGCAACACGTTGTCGGTATGCACGAACACAGGCGCAAATCGATTGATCAGGAACCCGCCCGCATTCACGATTCCGGCGTGCATCAAGGCCGATACCGGCGTCGGGCCCGCCATGCTGTAGGGCAGCCAGGTATGCAGCAGAAACTGCGCCGAGCGCGCGAATGCGGCCGCGGCGATCAGACTCCCGACCAGCTCCATCAACGGCATGCCTAGGACCATGGGAGCCGCCGGTTCGACGGCGATACGGGCGAAGATCTCGGACAGCGACCAGGTGCCGTACGCGTAATGCAGCAGCCCGGCGGCGAGCACCAGCGGGAGGTCGCCGATGCGATAGGTGATCAGCGTCCAGAAAGCGTACCGATGGGCCGAATGGCTACGGGTGTCCTGGCCCAGCAGGAAGTACAACAGAACGCCGACCAGATGCCAGGCCACCACCAGAGTGATCAGGTCGCCCGCAACGACCATTGTCAGCAACGTCGCGGTCATGGCGTCCAGCAGCACGAAAAACCGCGCGTAGCCGGCCTCTTCGGCCATGTACCGCACCGAATAGATATGTACGATCAAACTGATGCCCGCAATGACCACGGCCATCAGGGCACCCAGCGGGTCGAATCTGAGAATGCCCCACGATCCTGCGAGGGCCACCTCCCCGGAAGCACCGCCGAGGGACGAATACAACATCGCGACGGCGAGGGCGAAGGTGACGGAGGTGACGGCGACACTCAACCGAGCCGCACGCCGGCCGAGCCGCGCGGAGAGCAGCTGTATCGATAGAGCGGACAACAGCGGCAGCGCCGCCAGTGCGATGATTAGCTGTTCCATATCCTCTAAAAGTCCCGCCGGTCAGCCGTGCCGATGCAGTACGCTTTCAGCGCCAGCACTTGCCGGGCCAGCGCACGAACATGCGTACTTTCCTGTTCTGATACCAATTTCATTTGATTTTGCACTGTAAATCAGAAGCTTCCGGGAAAGCTGCGTTTCTCACTGCCATCGTCCGAGTTGCCGCATAATAATGAGCAATTTATGCCTGGCATCGACTTGAACCGGACTTGTCACCGATGCCCGCCGTCCGCGCAAGCTCGCGGGTTGAGGGTATCGGTGCATCTACACAGGCAAGCTCACCTTCGCCCGGATGCTGGACTGTCCTTCCCAGCAAACCTTCCGGCGTTGTGTCGAGCGCTACGGCGGCAATCAGCATGTCAAGCGCTTCACCTGCCATGACCAGTATCGGCGCATGGCCTTTACGCAGCTCACCTACGGCGAGCGCTTGCGCGACATCGTCCAGTTCAATTCATGGGATGCCAAAACTCAGTCGGGCCACACACGGCGTCCGCTCTGATAGGGGTCATTACCACCACCATGGGGCTTGGTCTGATAGGGATCACCACCGCCACGGGACTTCGCGCCAGCGGATGAAGACCTGCTCCCGGTGGATTTGTTATCGGCCTGCGAAGGGGCTTTTTTCTTTTCGCCGTCGCTCGCATCGTGTGCCGACGAATCGGCCTTATCTGCAGCCGCCTTGTCTTTGCCCATGGAATCGACCAGCTTGTCACTGGTTATGTCAGTCTTGCTCATGATGTCACCACCTCTCAGTGAAGACCATCGCAGGTGTAGAGCTCATCGAGCCGCTCGGCAAAGCGACGCTGAGCGTCACTCAGTTCATCTTCGCCTTCTGCTACGTGAATGGTCATATTCACATAATCACGACCGAACCCGATATCCGGATAAAGTCCTTCATGTTCAGAGAGTTCCGCAGCACGGTCCAAAAATTCACGGAGTGTAGGATAATCCGGAAACTCATAACGCCGCTCCAGGCGATGTGGGCGCTTGCGCTCCCGCCACTGACTGCTCATAGCGTTTCTCCTTTGGTCGCGCGCTATTGTTGTACATAGTCGCGCGCTGGTGCGCAGGATTAACGGCCCCGGGGCTTTCGAGTTCCTCGAGCCAGCGGGCGAGCTCGTCCCCATGGGCTTCCTCCTCGGCAAGAAGCGCTTCGAAAAACAGTCGGTTGTCATGGTCGCCTTGACGCGCGCAGTGTCGGACTGCGTCGGTGTAGAGGCGAATAAGCTCGAACTCCAGTGTCTGGTCGTGCCGCAACAGCGCTTGCAGGTCTTGTCCGACCTGTACCGGACGAAGTTGCGATGCGCTAGGCGCCACGCACAAAGCCAGCATGCGGGAGATAATTCGGTCTACATGGCCCATTTCCTCGGTAGCCTCATTACGCATGCGCTTTGCCGGTTCAGCCAGCCCCCAGATCGCGAGCAGTCGCGCCTGGGTGCTGTATTGCTGAACCGCGGTGAGCTCAAGGCTTAGCGCCCGACCGAGATAGCCGAGAACACGTTGGTCGGAAGGTCGCTGCATCATGATGACGGAACCGTCTGTCGAGCTATTCCCTTCTGATCACTCAGCTACGCGCAGGACGACTGCCGCCCATCTCATCCCCGAGCGCCGGCTCGACTTCGCGGTGCGGGCGGGCAATGATGTGCGCGGCGACCAGCCCTTGATCATGGCACCCGCCGCCTCGATGGCGGGCACCAGCCCGCGGGTCTCGATCATACCCAGTGCGATACCGTAGGTATCTTTGGCCATGGCTGGAATCTCCTGTTACGTAGAGAGTTACTGAGGCATTGATCAGGCCGCGGCTGAGGAAGACGAGTCGGCGCCCCTCGGCAGAGCCGGCTCGACCTCGCGGTGCGGGCGAGCGATGATGTGCGCGGCGACCAAGCCGTCACCGACGCGTTCACAGGCGTCGGCCCCGGCACGCACGGCCGCATTGACCGCACCGGTTTCCCCGCGCACTAGCACGGTGACATAACCGCCGCCCACGAACTCGCGCCCTATAAGACGCACCTCGGCGGCTTTGGTCATGGCCTCCGCCGCCTCAATGGCGGGCCCCCGCCCGCGGGGCTCGATCAAACCCAGTGCGATACCTTAAGTTTCGTGTGCCATCTTGATATCTCCGTCGTCGGACTTAAAAGTTCACTAACGCCTTACTTTCTAACCCAGTACGGGCTCGACCTCGCGGTGCGGGCGGGCAATGATGTGCGCGGCAACCAGTCCGTCACCGACGCGCTCGCAGGCGTCCGCCCCCGCACGCACGGCCGCGTTGACCGCTCCAGTTTCCCCGCGCACCAACACGCTGACATAACCGCCGCCCACGAATTCACGGCTGATCAGACGTACTTCCGAGGCCTTGGTCATGGCGTCCGCCGCCTCAATGGCGGGAACCAGCCCACGCGTCTCGATCATACCCAGCGCGATACCGTAAGTTTCATCTGCCATTTTTGTTTCTCCTGCTCACCTCGTTCGTCGGTACAGGACTCGTCTCACCCTGCGTTACTTGCCCGCACTGCTTGGCAGCTACGGGTAGCAGGTCAGCCTCCCAGTGATCGATGATGCCGCCTATGGTCAGATCGGTGAGTACTCCGAAATCGCCGCTGGCGTACCGAGCGGCCGAACCGCTGACCGTGAACACCCAGTTGCCTTCGCGCGCACCCACGGGATCCACCGCTACGTGACGCCCGCCTCGAGAATCCCGCAGCACGCGCAGGCTCGTCTGTTTCAAACCTTCCACCCGCCGGGTGCAGACCAGCGGCGCTTCGACCTGGAGAATATCCATTAGTCCTCCATCAGCTCTGCGCTTCTTCCGGCGGCCAGCGGTCGATGATTCCCACGATGGTCAGATCGCTCGGATATTCCTTGCTGCCGGCCGCCTCGCGCGCCGCCGAACTACCCACGCAAATCACCCAGTCGCCGGGAATACAGCCGACGCCATCCACTGCCACCAGCGTAGAGCTACCGTCTCGCACCACCTGCAGGTACTTG
The DNA here is from genome assembly GCF_059432795.1 of Nitrococcus sp. NCBI lineage: Bacteria > Pseudomonadati > Pseudomonadota > Gammaproteobacteria > Chromatiales > Ectothiorhodospiraceae > Nitrococcus > Nitrococcus sp. The sequence continues at coordinate 9,829 of NZ_JBXWZQ010000053.1, forward strand.
TGTTCCAGTCCGGGGATGCGGTTGGTCGCCACCAGCGGCCGCTCTACCTGACAGATTTTCATCAGTGTGCCTCCCACATTTCCTGTTCCGTGACGGAACAGCCCAGCACTTCGATGGAACCGCCGGCGGCACAGTCGCGCACCAGCATCAGCATATGCATCAGGCCGCGACCGATCAGGTCCGCGTAACGCGCGCTCATGGCCCGAGCGACCCGTTGGCAGTGCTCAGCGGCGCGTTCGCGCGCAGCGGGCACATGGCCCTGATAGTCGTAGCGGATAACGACCGGAATGGGCAGGCCATGCGCTACGTTGAGACGCGAGAAAATCTTGACCCCCACGTCGAGATCATCTGCAGCCTCCTCGACGGTGTCGAGGTAGGCGAAGTAGGTCAGGTTGCGCAACTGCACTTCCTCGAACCCCTTGCCCGCACCGATGAATCGCTCCGCATGGCCGATATCCCGGTAGTGCTCGCTGTGATATCGGCGCACGTACTCGATCTGTGACAGATTGTTCTCCAGCAAACGGGCAATCAGGCGCTGTGTGCCCTCCGGTACAGCCGGTGCCGCCTCCTTCACGCGGGTCTCGATGCGCGCGCGGGCCTGCTGCGCCGTCAGGCGCTGCGTCTGGGTATACAGATCACGCGCCTCAATCATGCCGTGCAGATCGATCTCTCCGTCGCCGTTCGCAATGTGAACGCGAATTGCATCGGTATCCGTGTCCAGCCCGATGAGGAGCAGGTCGATAGACGCGCCGCAACAGTGAGTGTTCTGGACAGCCTGTTGAAAGGCGAGCAGCCGTTCCAAGCCGGCGCGCGCCGCCTCGGCGGCGTCGGAGCCGTGGGCCGCGCAACCTTCATGCGCCGGATCCCTGGAGCTGTAGTGATACACCGCTGCCTTGAGATAGCGCGTCGGCGCATCAGCCGTGTTCGGCCGGCCCTCGCGAAATCTCAGCAGTTCGGTTTCGGTCCACTTTTCCAGGCTGTTCTCGATGTCGAACAGTGCACCGGCATAAGACTTGCGCCGAACCACGCGGTACGGAAGCCGCAGCACGTAGCGAATCACGTGAGCGAGTCGCCCGTCCGAGCAGGGCGACACGTCCAGGAGATGGAAGCCGCTTTCCTGCAGAAATTGGTCAAAGGCCGCCTCGTCGTCGGACTTCAGGGGGTCCGTTGTAAAGAACTCATCGCAAAAACGCCGGTAGGTCTCGAACACGCACCAGGCGAACAGGCGGCGCATATCGAGTTGTTCCACCCAGGCGTCGGCGAGGATCTGCTCAGGCAGCTCGAAGCCGAGGCGTTCACGGGCGAGCTCCTGCGCGCGCAGTTCGAACTGCTCCTCGTGCTGCAGGGCCGAAACGCGCTTGAGCGTCGGCACGATGGCATCGAAGGCGGATTTGATTCGCCGTTCATAGTCGAACAAGCGGGCGTTTTCCTCGCCCCGCGCGAGCGGATGCGCACCTTCCTCGCCCCACCCGGTCGCGCGCCGCAGCCCTGCGAATGGAGCGCGCACTGCCCCCGGGCGCCGCCGGGGAGCGGTCGCGTGGACCACAGAGTCTGCAGGTGAGCGATTGCGATCGTTTAACATGCCTGTTAGCCCCGAGCGCCACCGGAATAGGTCACAAGCGCCCCGCGGTCCGTGTTACCGCTGCCGCCAGTCACCTTGCTCAGCGGCTCTGGCGCTTCTTCGTTGCGCTTAGGCGACTGAGAACGCGTGGGCATGGCGCTCATCGGACCGCCGCGACGGGTCGGGTTGCGCCCCATGGCGGAGGTGCCCTCCGTTCCGGTTACGCGGTCACCCCGGTCCCAGTCGTCGCCGGTGATCTTGAGGCCGGCGTCCATACCCTCACCGGTGATTCGCGACTTCACGCGGCCGTCGACGTCGCTGGCCGTGGGCGGCAGTTCGGCCGCCGCCATCGCGGCGTTTTTGTGGCCGGACCCGAAGCGGGCCTCCTCAGTGCCGGTCACCTTCCCGGAGGCCATACCAAACGGCCCGGTGATCTGACCCTTCTCGTAGCTCGAGCCGGTCACGCCACCAGCGCGAACCTTCGCTTGTGCGGCCTGCAACGGCGGGGTCACGCTAAACTTTTCCCAGGGAGTCTCGTTCAGCAGCTGCGGGAAATCCGGGCTGCCGGGCTCGGCCGGCGTGGCCGGGCAGGCCGCGGCGAACTGCTCGGCTCCGACATAGGGCGTACCGCTGACGTTCTCGCAGGCGCCTTTTTCGGCCCCGGTGAACTTGCCGCCGATGCCTGGCTGCTGTCCTGTGAGGCTAGAACCGGGCGTAGATCGCAGCTGACGGGTACGCACCACGGCTTGCTGAGCCTCTTCGGGTCTGCAGTAGCTGCGATACTGTTCGGCGCCCGCGTAGGGTGTCCCGGTGATCGCCTTGCAGGTGCCCGGTTCGTCGCCGGTCACCCGGGTCGAACGCCCGGTAAGGGTGCCGCTGACCGGCTGCCCCATGAGCGTCCGGGACACATCCACTTTGCGGTCCTCGGGCTTGGGTGTCGTCGGGCAGAAACCGCTGTACTGCTCCTGGCCGATGTAGTCATCCCCCGTGATGTTACGGCAGGTGCCCGGTTCGTCGCCGGTCACCCGTTCACTGCGCCCGACCAACGTGCCGGTCACAGATCCGCCGCGCAAGGTCTGGCTAGTGCCGACTTTGGGCGGCGCCTTGCCATTTCCGACTTGCATGTAATGGGTGCCGGTAAGTTCACGGTTCGCGCCGGTTTCGTCCCCGGTCACCCGGGTCGAACGCCCCACATTGTTGCCGGTAACGGTCTTGCCCCCGCGGGTCTCGGCACTCGTCACCTTCATGGGAGCGGGTTCGCTCTTAGTGCCGCAGAATGCCTCGGATTGATCGGCCCCGACGTACTGTGAACCGGTCACGCGCTTACAAGTGCCCGATTCGTCGCCCGTGACCCTGCGACTGCGTCCCACCTCGTTGCCGGTGACACGGTTGCCGCTGCTGGTGGGACTCACACCTACCCTGCGCGATGACTTGCTCGGCTCGCTCTGGCAGAACTGCCGGAAAATGTTGGCGCCCATATATTCGGTGCCGGTAATCTCCCGACACGTGCTGGGCTCATCGCCCGTAGTCCGCAGACTGCGCCCGACTTGGGTTCCAGTTACCGTCTGCCCGTATGTGGTCTCGCTGGCACCCACCTTCCAAGGCGCGTCCTGCGCGGCACCGGGCGAGCCGTTACCCGCGACGCTCCGGCTGGTGCGCTGTCGACCGCACGGCCCCGATTTCTTCTGCCCCGCCCCGCCTCGCTGACTGCGCTGCGTACGCACGGCACGGGCTAGATCGCGGCTGGACATGTCGGGGTTGGCCGCACGAGCGGTCTGCGCCTCAGTTATGCCATTCGGACTCAGCCCCGCCTTGCCACGCGTGGACATGGCCTTGCGCCGCGCTCGGGAGGCGGCACGCGCCGGCCCCATGGAGGCCGCATTGGTAACCTTACGATTGACCAATTTCGCTTTCGTCGGCGTTTGTTTCGACAACGAAGGCGCACGGTTGCTCGTTTGCCGTGTAGGCCTTGGAACGGAATCCTGCCTGGTGTTCTGACCGGGGTTGTCCTCGGCACGGACCTGTCTACCCTTGGAACCGCACTCACACGCGGACATCTCCCGACTATTCGCCGGTTTGGGCTGGGCCGGACTGAAATCCATACGGGTGAGATCCGGGTTGCTGATCCCGGCCTTGCCGCGCGTGGCCATGGCCTTGCGCCGTGCCCGGGAGGCCTCGCGCGCGGTCAGTGTGACGGCGCCTGGCGTGTAACGGTTCCCGGGGGGTCGGGGCGCCGGGTGCGCGGCTTCCGAGCGATTTGGGCTTGCTGCCCGAGGCGCTGGTTGCCATGCGCCAGCCGTGGAGGCGGGGGCACCGGGTGCGCGATTTCCGGCTGATCCGGTTTTGCTGCCCGAGGCATTGGTCATCATGCGCAAGGCGGCTTTGCCGGTGGTAGCCATAGCACGGCGCCTGGCGCGTGATGCCTCCCGGGCGGTGGAGGATGCCTCCCGGGCGGTGGAGTTGGTCGTGTTTGCTGTCTGTACCATAGCGGCAGCCCTGGAGGCTGGAGCGCCGGTTGCGCGGCTTCCGGCCGATTTTGGTTGGCTGCCCGAGGCACTGGTCATCATTTGCAAGCCAGCCTTGCCGGTGGTAGACATAGCACGGCGCCTGGCGCGTGATGCCTCCCGGGCGGTATAGCTGGTCGTGTTTGCAGTCCGTGCCATGGTTTACCCCGTCGCGTCGATGTTTGCCTTCCGTTTCCGGGTTCAGCCGCGTCCCTCGAAGACGACGAACGCCAGCCCCTGGCTCTGGGTGTAGCTGTCGTAGCCGATCAGACGAACGTGGTGAGTCGGATAGGCACGGTGACAGGCTTCCAGCTCACGCAGGACGTTCTCCAGGCTGGTTTCGCCGAAAAACGGCAGTTTCCACATCGGCCAATAATCGTTCATGAGGTTGGACGGATGCTCGTGCTCGATTGACGGGGTCCAACCCTGGGAAAGGATGTAGGCGATCTGCTCGTGGAGTTCGTCCTGGGTTAAGGCTGGCAGGAACCCGAACGTCTCCAGGGTCTGGGCGGTCTGGTAGTCACCCATTTCATACATCGTTGCCATAATTCAGTTCCTCGTATCGATTCGGTCTGGAATTCGAAAGAATCGGCCTGGACCTCTCCTTAGCCGTAACTCGCAGATTCAACGACATCCAGTTTGTCCACGGTCTCGAATTCGAACTTGATTTCCTTCCAGGTTTCCAGCGCGATAGCGAGCTCAGGGCTGCTGGCTGCCGCCTCGGACAGGATGTCAGCCGCTTCCTTCTCGAGCTCGCGACCCTCATTGCGGGCCTTCACGCAAGCCTCGAGCGAGACGCGGTTGGCAGCGGCGCCCGCCGCATTGCCCCAGGGGTGTCCCTGAGTGCCGCCACCGAACTGCAGACAGGAATCGTCGCCGAAGATGGTGACCAGCGCGGGCATGTGCCAAACATGGATGCCGCCTGAGGCCACCGGGAACACGCCGGGCATGGAGCCCCAGTCCTGGTCGAAGAACACGCCGCGAGAACGATCCTCGGGAACGAAGGCTTCCCGCAGCTGATCGACGAAGCCCATCGTGGAGGAGCGATCGCCCTCGAGCTTGCCCACCACGGTGCCGGCGTGCAGGTGGTCGCCACCGGAGAGGCGCAGGCACTTGGCCAACACCCGGAAATGGATGCCGTGCTTGGGATGACGGTCGATCACCGCGTGCATGGCGCGGTGGATGTGCAGCAGCATGCCGTTCTTGCGGCACCACTTGGCAAGACCCGTATTGGCTGTGAAACCGGCGGTGAGAAAGTCGTGCATGATGATGGGCATGCCCAATGCCTTGGCGAACTCGGCACGCTCGTACATCTGCTCCGGATCGGGGGCAGTGACGTTTAGATAATGCCCCTTGCGCTCGCCGGTCTCGGCCTGCGCCTTCAGCACCGCCTCGGCTACGAACTCGTAGCGGTTCTGCCAGCGCATGAACGGCTGGGAGTTGACGTTCTCGTCGTCCTTGGTCAGGTCCAGACCGCCGCGCAGACATTCGTACACGGTGCGGCCGTAGTTCTTGGCCGACAGGCCCAGCTTGGGCTTGATGGTGGCGCCCAACAGCGGACGGCCGTACTTGTTGAGCTTGTCGCGCTCGACCTGGATGCCGCTGGGCGGACCCATGCAGGTCTTGACGTAGGCGATGGGGAAGCGGATGTCCTCCAGACGCAGGTGCTTGACGGCCTTGAAGCCGAACACGTTCCCCACCAGGGAGGTCAGCACGTTGACGACGGAGCCTTCCTCGAACAGGTCGATGGGGTAAGCAATGAACGCGTAGAAGGACTCAGGGTCCCCCGGCACCTCCTCCAAACGATACGCCCGGCCCTTGTAGAACTCGAGGTCGGTCAAGAGCTCGGACCACACGGTACTCCAGGTGCCGGTGGAGGATTCCGCGGCCACAGCGGCGGCAACTTCTTCACGCGGGACCCCCGGCTGGCCAGTGCACTTGAAGCACGCCAGCAAATCGGTATCGAGGGGCACGTAGTCCGGGGTCCAGTACATCGTGCGGTACTCTTTCACGCCCGCCTGGTAGCTCACGCTCATTTGGGAGTCCTCCTGCTTGCAAAATAAGGATTATTCGACGGCTTCGCGCTCCTGGTGCGCAGCCAAAGCGTCCAGAACCGAAATTGGTGCATTGGTGCAGAGTTTATTGGGAGAGAGAGGATAAAAAACAGTTTAAGTTTTTTAACTTCTTCTTAATCGATCATTTAATCATGATCGGCGCCTTTCGGCGGGCGCGCAGGTTAGGTAGGAAGAAGTAATTGATTATATTTTAAATTTCTATATAGCCCCAACCATATCAGCGATGCCTGTCGAAGCTGTTGAGATGCTTCGAGCGAAGGAGGCCGGAGCGTGCTACAGCCGAAGATAAGCTATTCTGTGGATGCAGCGCTTCTCGGCCCGGCAAGCTTGCCTGGAGGAATCAACGCGTCACCGCTGTCCCAACGCCTGCTGGAGGACGCCGTCACTCATACCCCCTACCCCAATGCGGCTGAATCATGTTTAGAGGCAATTTGCTTTACGGACAATTCAATCCTGATCGACGCCTCTGGACGGACTCGCAGTCTAGGCAGGAGGAAGTGATTGGTTATAGTTTAAATTTCTAAAGCTTATTTTTATGATTATTTAATCAGTGGAATACCGGCCGAAAGGAGCCGCTGGTGTTCGCAGAGCGGGTGGGACCGCCGCGGGTGAGCGATGCGAAGGAGATGCGCATGGCCGCTCGAGATACCGGCCAATCCGCCGCGCCAAGGTCTGGGTCAATCGGGTCAGCTCAACGTAACCGTAAGGCGAGGCGAATTCGATATAGAACTTAACGGGGCGCCGCCACATCCAATCCTTCCTGCGATTCCCCTTCCGGCAACCGTTTCTGCCGGCGCCGGAGCGACTCCTTACAGCCGATACGGTCCTAGTCGGCTCCGACGATCGGATGGAACTGCCCGGTGCGCGACTCGTGCGCAAACAGATCGCCCGTGTGCAGATCGACCCACCAGCCATGCAGGACTAGGCTTCCAGCGTCGACGGCTTCAGCGATCCACGGGAACCCCATGAGATTATTAAGGGACGATTTGATCGCCCCTATTTCGACGTTGGCGTTCGACCCCGGGCCATCTGCGGCGTGATGCTGACAGGCTTCATGGGCGACTTCCACCCATGGACCAATGAACTCGCGATCGACGATTTCGCCTCGCGCCAGCTCCGACAGGGCTTTCATACCCCCGCAGCTGGAGTGGCCGAGCACCACGATATCCTTCACCTTGAGATCACGTACCGCGAACTCGATCGCCGCGCTGGTGCTGTGATGCTTATCGTCCGGCGCGTAGGGCGGCACCAATGCCGCGATGTTCCGCACGACAAAGATCTCGCCGGGATCGGCATTGAACAGGACCGCCGGGTCGACACGTGAATCGGAGCACGCGATGACCAGCACTTGCGGGCTTTGTCCCTCTCGGGCCAGCTTTCGGGTGAGGTCGCCCCGCTTCTCGTAGAACAGGGCACGATAGCTGCGATACCCCGCGAGCAGCAAATCGATCGCCTCGGACATATTCCGCTCTCCCTCTTCCGCCCCCATCGGAACGGGTTTCTGCGCCGCCACCACCTGGCGCGCGATCACCATCTTCCGCATCTCGCTGGTGCCCTCGCGAAGCCGACAGACACGCCCGTCAGGGTAATTTTTCCCATGTGGGCAGTATAGCGTATAGGCAGTATGAGCCGGCGGCCGGCGGTCTCCCCTCACCGGTCTCGGCAGCTGCAGGCGGTCGTGGCTGCGACTCGTCAATCGGCGCTGAGTGGCGTGACGGCGCCTGAATGTACCCCGGCGACGGGTTCGCGGGCGCGCTGTTGACGCTCTTCCTCCCATCCGGCCAGCCACCACCGTGGCGGCGCTGCAAACGTCACAGACCACCGGGGTCATCAGTTGGGTCATCTTCTCTAGTCGAATAGCCGCGCGCTGGGGCGGCGCCCGGCACGGCAAGCGCCTCGGGGCCTGGTGTTCAGCCGCTTTCGTATCCAGATGGGCGAGGGTCGTCTCGATGTCCTCGGAATCTTCGATAAAGGCGATGATTCGCTTCAACCCGCCACAGCTCGGGCAGGTCTCCCGCTGTGCGATGCACAGGCTGCGAGCGACCCGCGATGTGCGCAAGGTCGCCCTCCGGCTCGGCGATGCAAGTCTAGGGCTGAGCAGAATAGCGCAGATGCGTGGCTCCGGCCGCCAAGTACACCCGGGTCCCGCCCGTGAGCTCGATCATCGCGGCCGCAGAAGCGCTTGAGCACCGCACACCCATACGGGCCATCAAAGCCTGACAGCAGAGACACCCTGATCTATTTGCACTTCAAGTGCGGAATCATCCGGGACCTGACGCGTATGCTCCGAGATCAGGAAGTCCTTGAACGCTTGCGCAGCAGGTGCCAGGACTTTGTGCTCGGGATAAACCAAGTGCCACTGGCGTTCCAGCGGCAGACCTTGTACGTCCAATATGGCGAGATTGCCCAGGGCGACCTCCGCTTCAACGGTGATCCTTGCGATAATGGAAATGCCCAGTCTGCCCGCAACGGTCTGTCTGATGGCGCCGTTGCTGCCCAGTTCCATGCGCACCTTGGGTGTCAGATTGTGGCGGTGAAAGAAGGCCTCGCAGCTGAGGCGGGTACCGGAGCCAGGCTCCCGTGCGATGAACGGTTCCTGGGCCAAGCGCTCCGGCGAGATATTCTTCTTCGCAGCTAGCGGATGTTGCGGGTGGGCAATGGCGACCAATGGATTGCAGGCGAAGGGAATGGTCACGACATCCAGGTGTTCGGGAGGCTGGCCCAGGATGTAGAGATCGTCCTGGTTGTGGGCAAGGCGGTCGAGAATCGACTTTCGGTTACCCACAAACAGCGATACCTCGATGCCGGGGTGCTGCTCGCTCAATTTGCCGAGCAACAGCGGCACGAAGTACTTCGCCGTGGTGAGAATGGCGACGCTGAGCATGCCTTTTTCCAGCCCCTGGATTGCCGCCAGCTCTTGAACGAGGCGCTCCATGCGTGCTGAGACGTCGCGGCAGGTCGAAGCGACCGCTTTGCCCGCTGTGGTGAGATAAAGCTTCTTCCCCACCTGCTCCAGTAGGGGCTGACCGGTCGCCTCGGCCAATTGTTTCACTTGAATGGAGACGGCCGGCGGAGTCAGGTGGAGCACCTCCGCCGTGCGCGTGATGCTCATGTGCTGGGCAAGGGTATCGAAGATCCTGAGCTGATGAAGAGTAATGCGCCGGATGGTCATTCTAGATATTGCCTCTCAACTTAACGCAGCTTGCGTTGTCGAAGCTGATAGACAGCTCGCTAATGGAGGCTTACGCCATGCAACAGCCCACCATGAGCTATTTCGACTGGACGCAGCAGTTCTCCACCCAAGAGGCCTGTCACACGGAGATTGCCCGCCATCGCTGGCCACAGGGGTTTATCTGTCCGCGTTGCGGCCACGATCATGCGTTCGTGCTCACCCGCGGGCAAAAGCGCCAGTGTGCGCGCTGTCGCCGCCAGGTCTCGGT
>NZ_JBXWZQ010000054.1:0-6151 GCF_059432795.1 Nitrococcus sp.
CGCCGCGCCTTGCGCAGATCGAACTGCGTGCGCACCTCGCCGGCCACCGCCTCGGCCAGGTCGGGCGCCAGCTCCCGGACCACGGCCAGCGCCCGGTTGCGTTCGGCGCGGTCGGGCAGCCCGGCGATGTAGGCCGCCATGCTCGCCGTCTGTCGCCGGTGCGGGCGCAGCGCCTCGGTGTGGCGTTGTCGGGCCGCGGCGCGCTGGTGGTCGGTGTGGGCTTCGAGGTAGTCGGTCATGCGCGCTCGCTCCTGGCGGCTGCGGTGAATGGGACAACGTGCATCGGTCGCGGCCAGTCGCCGCCGGTGAACTGCTGGCTGGCCGGGTCGAAGTCCAGCCAGACTTTGCCGCGCCAGCCATGAGCCCGGTTCTTCTCGACGAACAGCCCGGCATTCGGGCCGCCGACATCGGCGGGGTTTTCGGCCACCTGCTTTTCCTCGTTCGCCCAGACCACCAGCACATTGGCCGCAATGTCGGTCAGCCCACCCGATCCTTTCACGTCATGCTTGCCCATGTGCCGGCCGGGGTCCGCCGTTTTGCGCCCGTGGGCGACCAGATGCACATGCACGCCGTGCTGTACCGCGAAGTCGACCAGCCGTTGCGCGGCCGCCTTCTGGCCGGGGTAATCGTCGTCCGGGATGTCGAGCATCATCAGCGAATCCAGCACGAACTGCGTCACCCCGAAGCGCGCTCTGGCATACCCGAACACCTCGATGATGCGCTCGATCCGGGCCGCGCCGACCAGTTTGAACAGCCACAGCTTGTCGGCGTAGAAGTCGAACACGGCATCGATGTACTCGCGGGTCGGGCGCTCGCTTGCCGTGGCTTGGCGGGTCAGGTGGTAGAGCGTCCGGGCAGGCTGAATCTCCAGGCTGGCGATGCATACCCGATGGTCCAGCCCCATGGCGTAGTTCATCAGCTGGTTCAGCAACGTGGTTTTGCCGTGGCCGCTGTAGCCGGTCCAGATGCTCATCGCACCCGGCGCAAACTCGACCGGCTCGGCGGGCGTGAGCCACGGCGTTGTCAGTCCCGAGAAGCGCGACTCGGTCAGGCCCAGGAACAGCGCATGCACATCGTCCCGGTACTCGACGGCGCTCGCCAGCTCCTCCGGCGCGATGGCCCGTGCCCCGCGCAGACAGTTGACGAACTCATGCCTGCCCCACTTGAGCCGGGTCAGGCAGTCGTTGGCGTCCTTCTCCGGCCAATCGACAAGCCGGCAGCGATGGATGCCGAGGCGTTCCAGGATTTCATCGCGCGCCTCGTGCCCGGCCTCGTCGTCGTCCATAGCGATCAGAATCTCGTCGAACCGGTCCAGCCGGTCGAACTCGTGCTCCAGCCAAGCGCCTTGTTTGCGGCCCGCGCCCATCGGCACCGACAGCGCCGGCAGGCCGAATTGATTCAGGGTCAAGGCGTCGATTTCGCCTTCGCACAGCACCACCTTGCGCGCCTTGTCGCCGATCAGGTGCCAGCCGTAGAGCGCTGGCAGAGTGCCTTTGCTGACCCACGTCACCTTGCGCCCTTGCGGTCGGTCAACGGCCAGGAACTTGGTATGCACATGCTCGCCGTCGCGGTAGTAGCGAAACGCAATCGCCTCGCCGTCCTTGCCGCGCGCTTGCACCACCCCGGCTCGGTTGACGATCTCCGGAGTCAGGCCGCGCCCGATCAGGTAGCGCATGACCGGGCTGCCCTCCCCGGGCGCCGTGAAGGCGCGCGCTTCAGGCTTGGCGAACTGCTTTCTCGGCTGGCGGTGAAACGACGGCTCGCTGATGCCGTAGCGCGCTTTGACTTGGCGGATCGTCTCGGCCATGTCGATACCGGCCACCTCCCGCCACAGGTCCAGCAGGTCGCCGCCCCGCTCACCGCTGGCAAAGTCGCACCAGACGCCGGCTTTTTCGCCGCCGGTGTGGACCTTGAGGCTGTCGCCGGCCTCGCCCCGGATGCTGCCGACACACCATTCGTTGCCGACAAGCCGGCCGTGAGGCAGCAATTCCCGGCACACGGCGAGTGCATCGCGCGCCAACAGGCCGGCCAATTCGCGGGGCGTGGTCATGACTTGGCCGCCTGTTGGTCCAGCCACTTCTCGGCATCGCGGCGAGTCATCGGGGTCGTTGCGACCAGGTGGGCGATCTGGCGTTCACGTTCGGTCTGCGGTGGCGGGTCTTCATCGGCGCCGTTGCCGTTCGGCTTCGGGTCCGGTGCGAACAGCCCGCGCCAGCCGTGTTCTATCGCCCGGTCGATAACCGCTACCGGGTCGTGCCCCTCGTCGCGCAGCCGGGCCAACTTGCCCAGCAGGCGCTTTGCCGACAACGCTGTCAGCGGATGCCCGATCTCCCGCCGATGCTGTTCCCAGTCCCGCCACGCGTCCACCGTCACGCCTTCGGGAAGTTCGCTGTCCGAGGTTTCGGTTTTTCGAGATCGACGCGCGTCAGCGCTTCCCCCTTTCGCAGAAGGGGGGGTAGGGGGGTTTTCTTTTTCTGCTTCTGTTTCTGTCTCTGTTTCTGCTTCTTGCAAAGTTACATCGGCGTTTCTGTAACTGTCTTGTAACGTTACATCGGCGTTACATGCTGCATTGTGTTGTTTTGTCGATGATTTTTTTTCACTTTCCGCGGCTTTCGACTTGCGTGATCGGAACGCGGCGACTCGTTTCTTGCTGCTGTCGGATTCGAACTGTCGAGCCCCCCAGGCAAGCGGCTGGAGAGTCTCCTGATTGATTAATCCGACTTCCGCAAGGCGCCTCGAAAGCTCGTCCAGTTCGCGCATGTCCAGCCTGAGTTTGATGGCGACCTTGCGCCGCACTATCCCGATATCGTCGCCGTCGAGAATGCCCATGTTCTTGCAACACAGCAGGCCGACGAAATACCATCGATCCTCGGATGCCAGCAGCAACAGTTTTTCGTCGTCGACCGCTTCGGAGTACATGCGGAACCACGGGTTATGCTTCATGATGCATGCCCCGCTGTAACAGCGTAATCCTTGACTACCACGCCGCGCTTTTTGGTACCGACTACGCACGGCTGCACCCATACCGCTTTTTGAGCTAATCGCCTGATATGGCCGCGCCGCAGATGAATCCTTGGCGACGAATGCGACCCGCCCTGATGGTCATGTCTGGCTTGTGGCGTTTTCGCCGAGTCAAGGGTCAGCACCCGGTACTCAAAAAATGGCGGTTTCCCTTTCTTCGCCCTCTTTTTGTTCAGCGCTTTCGGGGCTGGAATTATTTCTTGCCGGATGTTCGCGCAATTCAGTGCGGAACATAACTGCATGATCACCGTTCGCTCAGATGATATAGCCGATTCGAAGTGAAGTAGAATTTTTCTGCTATCGCCCACCTCGGCGGCTTTCATCTCGGCGACTTCACCAAGAAGCATCGGCCGTTGCGGAAACGATTTTTTTGCAACCTTCATCCCTAATGATCGGGCCATGTCGGCTGTTCCATGGAACCATTCAGGAACATCCTGAAGTATGGATTCCGTTGGGATCAGTACGCCACACCACCCCGGCACCCATTTCCCACCCCCGAACTCCGGCAGAAAATCAACGGGCCATATCACTACCCCGCGCCCGTCAATATCAGTTGCGCTTCCGTCACCAAGAAAAGACATCATCTCGCCGATGTAATCGCTTTCGCCCATTGCCTCTGTGTCCCAGGCTAATGCGATTCGCTTAGGGACAGCCGTAGAAAAATATTCATTCGGCGCTTTATCTGTCGCGCCCCAATAATACTCTGCGGCAATACATGGGTATGGTAGGTGCAGCAGATCAAGGGTGGCCTGTTTCGTCTCCCGATCATCGAAAAGATAACCTCCGTCCGGGAGTATAAACTTAATCGACTGCTCAAGCCGATCGGCTATGGTTCTCGATATGAACTGAGAACACGGCATGCCTTCTTTGCCAAGCATGGCGGCGAATTCCCGTATATCCATCACGGCTTGCGCGCTATAGTTCAATGTCTGCATGTCACACCTCCCTCAGATCAACATGCCGGAACACCCATTGCACGGCGCCCGCAGGCAGCCAGCCACGGCAATACAGACCGATCACGGATCGCTTCAGGGCACGTCTCAGGCGGGAATTTGCAGCGCGTGACAACCGGACGGTTGCGCGCCTGAAAAAATGCGGTAAACTTGTCTTTGTCACATCGACTCCCTTTCCTAGTCGTAAGTGATGAGCCCGCCAAGGTCACAGCCGCGGCGGGTTCGTTTATTGTGGGCCATGGTGGCGGGGTTGGCAATCATGCCAGGGCCTCAGCCGGCTTCATTCGATGGGCCGCGCATTGGCAAGGCGGTTTGATGCGTAGGCGCGCCGACCGGGACCGCCCTGCCCCCCGGTGTCGGTATTGCATAAACTTCTTCACGTTCCGCCTGTTTTCTCAGCGCGGATTCCGCCCAATACACCATTCCGCTTTTGCCGTGCCCCACGTGGGTTGCATGCGCCCCATTTTTAGGCTTGCACCGATGGCTTTCTTTCCCCACCAGCGTAAACAGGTCCTCGGCATATAGTCCGGTCGGGCAATCACTGGGGCAGCCATGCCGGACATCCATAGGTGACGGCCGATCCTCGACATGGAAGAAAAACAGCCACACCGGCAGCCTGGTCTGCTTCGCGACATGCAGATATTGCGTGTAATGGTGGAGGTCTATCCCGGTCGTCCATTGGCCGCTGATCCGGTGCCATGTGAAGACGGTTTTTTGCTTTGCCTCGGCCCACAAAATCTTCTTGGGCGAAAACACCAGCATGTCAGGCAGCACAAAATCGCCTTCTGCCGTAAAAAGCTGCGGCCCTTTCCCATGGCTTATTTCGATTTTATAGGCAGGCATTACCGCAGCGCCTCGCGCCATCAGCCATCGCGCGATATAGCCTTCGGCAATCTGCCCGGTAGACAGCTGGTCATAAAAACTCATGGCTCGCCTCCTTGCCCCTGCATCAGCATGACAACAAACCCGATGCCCCGGAATTGTTCGGCAAACCGCTCGGGGTTGTCGCCAAAGTAGAAAAATGCCTGTCCCTGTGTCGGGGCTGCCCGTTCTCCCGATGGACTCAAAAACCCAATCCGGCCGCGGGTGAAACAAATCGCGCGGCATGCCATGGCGGCATGCTGGAACCATCGGGTATCGGTGTAGTTGTGGGTGAGTGCGATGGCCTCCGTCACACGCCCGCTTTGATATTCGGAAACCAGCTTTTCGACAAACTGCTGAATGGCTGGCTGCGCATAGGGCGGATTCATCCAGACCTTGCCGCTCCATTCCTGGTCCAGTCCGTTATCGGCTTGAGTGAAATATTGCTCCGCTCGTACTCTGTCATTCGCGGCTTCGCTGCTGGCCGGGTCGAGGTCGATATGATCAAGCACCCTGCGCGCTGTCTCAATATGTTCCGGCGGCGTGTACCATTCATTTACACCCGTTCCGCTTGCGCCCTTCTGGTCGGTCTGGCCCTTTTCGCCCATCCACTTTTTGCGTACCGGCGCTATCAACGCTTCACGGAATTGATCTTCATCCTGCAACCGCTTGCGCCAGCGGGAAACCTGCACTTGGGATATTCCGGTGAGATTCACGGCGTTTTCGACGCTCAAATAATTCAGATCAGAATTATTTGGCTGATTGCCGGGGTTGCGCACCTTCACCTCCCACCACCCGACAAACTCGCGCGCCTGCTCGATAAGGTGCTCCACACCAGACTCGACAATCGACAAATCACGAACCCGCTTTCCGTACTCGATAATAGCCTCTGCCTTGGCAACCTCCTGCTTTGCCTCCTCGGGCCGAAAAACGGTAACTTCACCACCGTCGGAAGTTCGTGCTACGCTTTTGTCACTCATGCTTCGATACCTCTTCTATCGTCATGGGAAGCCCGCCGCGCAGCCAACACTGCCCGCGCGGGCGCTTTGTTTGTGGATCCGGGCCGCGCCAACCTCACGCGGCGTTCCGATCACCGGGCGGGTAGATGTCCGGGCGCAAGTCGGATCGGGGTATCCCCGTCAGCCGCTCAACGTCCAGTACCCGTTCTGCCGGGATGTGGCCGGTCCGGAACCAGCGCCAGACCGATGGACGTGCCAGACCGAGCGTGTCGGCAATGGCGCTTTGTCGATGCGCGCGCAGGCGCTGTAGGGTTTCGCTGTTCATGTCCACAGAATAGACCTACCGCAAAATATTTG
>NZ_JBXWZQ010000055.1:0-13144 GCF_059432795.1 Nitrococcus sp.
TTGCACCAAGGAAGAAACTGATGATAGGCATTGACATCTTCCACCAGCCGGAACATCACCTCGGGTGAATACGGCACCAGCGCCGATCGCGAAACCAGTGTCATAGCACGCCCCAATCCAACAGTAAGTCCACCAGCCCCGCGGCCTGGAGGAACAGCAAAATCACGGCCAGGGGTGTGGCGAAGCGTATCAGGAAGCGCCACAAACGGTAGCCCCAACCGCCACCCAGCTCGATGCGGCTGGAGTCCGCGGACAAGCGCCAGCCGACCAGCACCGCGGTCAGCAAACCGGTCAGCGGCAGCAGCAGCGCGGTAACGCAAAAGTTCAGCACATCGAAAATGGTGCCCCGCCCGAAGCCGAGCCAACCGCCCAACGGGTGCAAATGCGACCAGCGATTGAACGAGAGCAGCGACAGCAGCCCGAGCGCCCACACCACGACACCGCTCAGGCTCGCCGCGAGCGGCCGCTCGAGCCGCCAGCGATCCATGAGGTAGGTTACCGCCGGTTCGAGCATCGAGATGGCCGAGGTCCAGGCGGCCAATACCAGCATGATAAAAAACATCGTCGCCGCCAAATGGCCGTTCGGCGCGCTGGCGAAGGCAAGTGGCAGTGTCTGGAAAATCAGTCCCGGACCCGCCGAGAGGCTCAGCCCCGCCTCGAAGACTACCGGAAAGATTGCCAGGCCCGCCAGCAGCCCGATCAGCGTATCGGCAATCACCACCCCGGGGGCGATCACCAGCAGGGATGCCCCTTGCGGCGCATAGGCGCCGTAAATCATCAGCGCGCCCAGCCCAAGGCTGAGCGAGAAAAAGGCATGGCCGAGTGCGGCAAGCAGCGCATAAGCATCCAGCCGAGCGAAATCCGGGCGCAGCAGGAAGGCGACGGCGCGCTCGAAGCTCGGTTGGCCGTAAGCGTAAAACACCAAAAGCCCGAGAATCGTTACCAGAACCGGCAGGAACCAACGCACCGCCTCTTCGATGCCGTGACGCAGCCCCCGGCCGACCACCAGCACCGTCACTGCCATGAACAGTGTATGCCAGGCCAGCAAGCGCTCGGGATCATCCGTAAGCTCCTGGAACAGCCGCGCGGCCGCCACCGCATCGAGCCCGTCGAATGCCCCCGCGGCGGAACGAAACACATAAGCCATGCTCCAGCCGCCGACAATGCTGTAAGCCGATAGCGCGAGCACGCCGGTGACGGTGCCGAGCCAGCCGATCACCGACCAGCCGCCGCTTATGCCCTCTTCACGCGCGATTCGCTGCAAGCCGCAAATGGGCGTAGCGCGACCGCGCCGCCCGAGCATGAGTTCGGCCACCATGAGCGGCAATGCGATGACGGCCACGCAGAAAAGATAGGTCAAAATGAAAGCGCTGCCGCCGTACTGGCCCACCAGATAGGGAAATTTCCAGATGTTGCCCAACCCCAGAGCCGAGCCCATCACCGCGAGGACGAAGATAGAGGAAGACGACCACTGGCCGTGGCGTGACGACGATCTCATATGCAAAGGCCACTGCCGGGCCAGCGATCGAAGCATGCGCGGACGAACTCCCGAACGCGGCGAAGCGCTCACATCCCATTGGCACTGCAGGGCGCAGCGCGGCTAGAATAGCGCACGTGACCAAACAGAACTCCAAAAGCAAGGCCGGCGGCTCCACCATCAGCGCGAATCGTCGGGCCCGGCACGACTACCACCTCGAGGATACCTTTGAGGCAGGCCTCGCGCTGCAAGGGTGGGAGGTGAAAGCCCTGCGCGCGGGTCGGGGAAGTTTGCAGGAGAGCTACGTCATCATCAAGAATGGCGAGGCTTGGCTGATCGGCTGCAACATCTCCCCGCTGCCGACGGCGTCCACTCACATCCAGCCCGATCCCGTACGCACCCGCAAGCTACTGCTGCACGATCGTGAGCTCAGCCGGTTGATCGGCGCAACCGAGCAGCGCGGCTACACGCTGGTGCCGCTCAACATGCACTGGAAGCGCGGTCGCGCCAAGCTCGATATTGCCCTCGCCAAGGGCAAAAAGAAATTCGACAAGCGCGCCTCCCAAAAGGAGCAGGACTGGCAGCGCACGAAGCAGCGCTTGCTCAAGCACCGCGTCTAGAGCCCTCCGCCACTTAGGCGTTCTCCAGCGACCGAGCGAGCTGCTGCAGGAACTGCTGCACCTCCCCCGGGTCCTCGAGCGCGTAGTGCGCGGTGGTGGGGTGGTCGTCGTCCCGCACCAGAATGCCGGTACCGCGCCGGCAAACGATGCGAAATGCGTTCTCGTCGGTTCGATCGTCACCGATGTAGATCGGATGCCGCCGCCCGCTGGCATCCATGCGTGGCAACAGCCACTCGACGGCCTTGCCCTTGTCCCAGTCGAGGCCGGGTTGAATTTCGATAACCTTCTTGCCCGGCAGCACCTTGAGCCGCGGGTGCTCGGCGAGCACCTCATGCACCCGCGCCTGCACGAAGTCGAGATCGGCCTCGGCGACCAAGCGGAAATGCACGGCAAGCGAAAAGCGTTTGCGCTCGAAGAGCACACCGGCGATATCGCCCAGGCTCGTGCGAAGGCGCCGCTCCACCGCGTCCAGCATCGGCAGGAAATCCTGGACGGCCTCGAGCGAATGCCCCTCGCTCTCGAGGCCGCTCATATCGAAGCCGTGATCACCCACGTACACGAGCCCCGGAACATTCACCAGATCTTGCAAGACCGCCAGCCCACGACCGCTCACGACGGCAACGGGCATGACCGCAACCAGCTCGCCCAGAATCGCCCGCGTCTCGGGCGCGAGGACCGCCAGCTCCGGGCGCTCCACGATCGGAGTGAGCGTGCCGTCGTAGTCGAGTAACAGCAGCAGGCCGTCCTTATAGATGCGCAGAAGCTGTGGCAGCGCCGCCAGCCCGGAAGGCAGCTCGGCTGCCCGGCGCGGTCGGCAATCCAGCTCCGCCACGCTCACTTCGCCGAGATCAGCGAGCACGTGATCCGCGGCGCCGTCCCCGCCGCTGTGCTCTGAGGCGTGCGCACCGCGCACGGCCAAAATCAGACCGAACTCACCGGCCTGCGCCGCACCGGCACTGGCCGAGCCATCGGCGATCACGGCACAGCGCCGCGGCGGCACTTGCACGAGGCTCGCGGCATAGGAAAACGCATCCGCCGCCGTCATCTCGCGCTCGCCCAGCTCATCCGTGACGTTGCCATCCACGCACGCATCGAACAGCGATTCCAGGTCGACACGGCGCAGGATGGCTCCGCCCTCCCCGCGCGTGGTCACCACGGCGGTGCGATAGCCCCGGCCGCGCAGTGCCCGGACGAGCTGTGCGATGCCCGGCACGACCACGTGGGCCTCACTCTCCCCGGACGGCGCCGCCGACACAACACTCTCCAGGCCGAAGAGCACGGCATCGAGCTTTGCGCGCGAAAGAAGAGGCGGATCGTTCTCTGGGCGTTTGTTGGTAGCCATTCAACACCTGTCGGCTCTGGCGAGCAGCAGCGACTATATAGGTCTAGTATTAAGAGCAACGAATGATTACTGCGCCGGTTCGAACTGAGCGGGTAGTAATTCACGTTGGAGCATATCCTAAATGATGGACTCGTTGACCACGGATAATGTCGAGCAGGCACGGCAGTATTTGTTGGCAACGGAGCATCGGCTTCAGCAGGTCGCCGACCATTTCTGCTCACACGAATTATGCTCCAGCGAGGGTTCGGGGCTGATCATGCCGTTCATCCAGGCGATCGACGAGGCCTTGCGCGAGATACGAACCGCTCAAACGGCTCTCGATTCCGCGCTGCTGAGCGCGGGCTTCGCCGTAAAGTATCAGTGCCATTGAGTGACATGCCGCCGGCCCTCGCTGCCAACGAATACCGCGAATACCGCGCACGCTATCGGACCGAGACGCGGCCCTGCCGGCGAGGTCAGTAATTGCGGCTTTTTGCTTGTCATATTGAATATCATTCGATTCACGAGCATGAGGTGTGCCCATGGGCACTCACAATGGATACACCGAGAAGCGACTGCCTGAACGAACCGTCCAACCCACATCCCGCCACGAAGCCCTCGCGAGCTCATCCCAGCAGCGCATTGTAGTTGTCTCCAATCGACTCCCAATCACGCTCAATCGTTCCAAAGCGTGGGGCTGGGAGGCCAAACCGGCCGCCGGTGGCTTAGTCGCGGCACTTCGACCCGTATTGCAGGAACGCGGCGGCCTATGGGTGGGTTGGTCGGGCGCGGCGGGCGTCGGTGATGCCGAGCTTGCCGACGCTTGCGAGCGCCTTGCGGCCAAAGACAGTTTACCCATGCGCGCGGTGTCCCTGAGCAACCGGGAAGTCGACGGCTTCTACCAGGGCTTCTCCAACGAAATCATCTGGCCGCTGTTTCACGACATGCCGGGGCTGTGCAACTTCGACCCGGACCATTGGCGTGCCTACCGCCGGGTGAATCGCAAGTTCGCCGAAGTGCTGGCAGCAGAAGCCGGCCCCGACGATTTCATCTGGGTTCATGACTATCACCTGATGCTGCTTGGCGGCGAAATGAGCCGTCTTCAGCTCTCGAACCGCCGGGGATTTTTCCTGCACATCCCCTTTCCGTCCCTCGACCTGTTCCGCAAGCTGCCATGGCGTCAGCAGATCATCAACGGCCTGCTCGGTTTCGACCTCATCGCATTTCAGACGGATCAGGATCGGCGCAATTTCCTGCAGTGCGCAGAGGCCTTGGGCGAGCGCTTCACCGTCGAGGCGGACGGTGCGCAGCCGATACGCGCCCACTTCCTGGTGCGCACCCCGAACGGCAAGGCGCGACGTCACACGCGCATCGCCGCGTTGCCGATCAGCATCGACTATTCGCAAATGGCCGCGGATGCAGCAGCGAAGCGTGTGCATCGCCGCGTGGCTGCGCTTAGAAATGACCTCCAGGGGCGGCAGATGATTCTGGGGGTGGATCGGCTCGATTATACGAAAGGGATTCTTCATCGGCTGCGCGCCTTTCGGCTCGCGCTCGAGCGCCACACGGAGCTGCGCGGCAAGATCACCTTGGTGCAGCATCTGGTGCCCAGTCGCGAGACCATCGGTGATTACGCCCTGCTGCGCCGCAACGTGGAACAGCTCGTCAGCGAGATCAACGGACGATTCACCGAGCCTGGCTGGGTACCGATCCATTACATGTATCACAGCCTGTCCCGGGAGGAACTGCTCGCCAACTACCGTCTGGCGGATATCGCCCTCATCACGCCACTCAAAGACGGCATGAACCTGGTCGCGAAAGAGTATTGCGCCTCTCAGATCGAAGAGAACGGCGTGCTCATCCTGAGCGAATTCGCCGGCGCCGCGGCCGAGTTGCAAGGCGCGGCACTGCTCATCAATCCGCACGATCTGGCCGGCACCGCGGAGGCCATCTATCAAGCCTTCATGATGCCCAACGAGGAGCGCATGGAGCGTATGCGGCAACTGCGCCTGACGGTCCGCAACAACGACGTCTATCGATGGGCCGACGCGTTTCTAACGGCAGCCGCCAGCGAGTCCTCACGCCTGCCGGCAGGCGTGCAGCGAGAGACGAGGCACTCCATACCGGCCGCGCTGAGCTAGCCGAATCGCCAATCGCCTTCGGCAGCGCGCCAGCGGCCTTGGGGTTGAGAATCCAGCCGCACAGCGCGTTGCATCCGTGGCCACGTGTTCTGCAAGGGGCCAGCGCAACGCCGCGCAATCTCCTCAGCAAGAAAACCACCACCCTCGTGGAACTTTTTTTCTGTTAAACTTTCTTAGCTTGATGAAGGGGGCGACTTGGTTTCGACGTAGGTCGCGAAACTTCAGGTGCATGCCGAGGATGTCGCTTACCTCGTAAAACATGCGGCAAAAAAGATAGTTGCCAACGACGACAACTACGCCCTCGCGGCCTAAATAACCGCGAGCCGCTGATGGGTGATTGCCTGTGGTCTCCTCTCAGCGGGCATATTACACAGGATAGCTTCGGGGACCGCCCGGATCCTTGAGGCGAAACCTTAACGGGCTCGCCGGCCGATTTCCCTGCCCGTCGGGAAGCGGTCGGTTAAAAACAAAGATGGGGCTAAGCATGTAGACCCTGGGGCGGAGGTCCTGCGGACGCGGGTTCGATTCCCGCCGCCTCCACCAAATACAGGTCCACTCCAGACCAATCCAGACGGCCGGAACCCAAGCTATATAAGGGTTTTCGGCCGTTTGCGTTTCAGCCCCTCATTGTCTCCCATGGGCCTAATTGGGCCTTGGTTGGTCACATCCTGGTCACAAGTCGGCCGCGTCTCCGTCGCCAGGGGTGCGGCCCGTGATCGACTGGCTAAAGGCCATTATCCCCTGCCAGCACTCGAGGGCTATCTCAGGTGGAATGATCGTGGCCTTCGACCCAGAGACAGGAGCAGTTGAGTGGCAAACCGCACGTCGGAGAGCCGTCGAAGGCTCGCACTCTGCCAAGATTCACGTGACCTCCCTGGATGAGGAACACCTGATAATTGACGGCAACCCATCGAAATTCCTTCAAGGCCACAATATCTTTGGTAGCAACGACCTGCTGGGGATAGGTTACGAGTTTTTTACACGCCTAAGCCGCCAACTCGAACTCCGTCCAGCTTTCTCGGATCGGCTGGCATGGCGGCGTGGTATCTATACCCTGCGCCGTGTGGACGTAGCGGAGTCTTTCCAGCTCGGCAGCCAAGGGGAGGTAGCCGCTTGGCTCCGTGCGGCCGCACCGGCCGTGCGGGGTAAGCACCAAGCCGCGTCGGCGTACAGCGGGGAAACGATATACCTTGGCCAACGGTCTCGACGGCTAAGCCTTAAGGTCTACAACAAATGGCGGGAACTCCAAAAACACCACCTGCCGGACTCGCTTCCCAATCGGGACCGATTGAAACAATATGCGGAGAGACTGCTTCGAGCCGAAGTACGTGTATTGAGCATGGAGCTAAAGCGGAGAGGATTGGCTAAAGCAGAGAATTGGGAAAACCCAGAGACGGGGACAGCACTGTTAGCGGATAGAGTTGGGATGATGAAGTTGAGCGAGAAAGCGCGACTATCGAGCGATGAGATTAGTAACCTCCCTCCCCGGCTAATCGCCGTGTACAAACTGTGGCAGCAAGGAGAGGATCTCCGCCAGATCTACCCAAAGCAAACGTTCTACCGCTACCGCGCGGAGCTATTAAAGCGGGGAATCGATATAACAACACCGCAGCCCAAGCGGGCCGAGGTTATTCCACTGGTGACGTATCTCACAGCGCGATACGTGCCGGATATCCCGCCCTGGGCGAAAGGAACCGAACTTTACTTTGAGCCGAGGGCACGCAATCGGAGAGCGCGATGAGCAAATCCCACTTCCGCACCGGATCGCGGATGGTCCGGGCCGAGGTATCCGAGGAGAGCTTTCAGTGGTTACGCGCTGCACCGAATCCGCGCCAAATGAGCGGAATCCTCCTTGAGACGGCCGTCATGATGCTTCAGTTGGGGTATCTGCAAATCGAGGGCGACTGCATCCGCTGCGATACCGAACGCGGCACCTTCCGGATGCAGCTCACCGCTGACGGCAACCCCCAACCGGCTGACTAGCCTCGCTCACAGATTCTCTTAGACGGAAGCCGGATCGGAGGCAGGCGCAGTATGCGCCGCCTCCGACCGGCAAACTTGATAGAAGGCACCACGCCACCCCGCTACTCCTAGCCTTGAGAGAGCACCGCGCCTGATGTGCCGGGCGGGGGTGTGCAGTGTTCTGTAATACTGCACACTAGTCCCAGTCTGGGACTACGGCTCCCTTGCCTCCCGGCCACGAAGATACGCGGCCACGTACTGGAAAAAATTTTGGCTCTTAAGAAGAGTGGGCCAACTCTTGTCCGCAATCTGCGGGTTGGCGTCCGCATATGCCATGGTGTCCGAGAGCAACCGGATAAGGAGCGCGTCGCCATCCCCAACCAATTCTCCAATGAATTGGTCAACGCTTCGCTCGCGTATCCTAACGACTAATTCGAATGCAAGTGCCGAAAGAAACAAAGCACTTTGCGGCACGACCTGATCGATTACTTGGTAATATCGGCCAACGAACTCGTAGCCCAATAGTTCCGCATAATCGGCCCTCCAGTCTTCCACTCGGTCTTTCCGCCGCTTACGAGTCATAAAGCGCTTCACAAAATCGTCGACCCGCCACTTTATTTTTTGCGCCTCAACTAACCGTTCAGCTGTAAGATCGTCGCTAAAAATCCGCTCGAAATACCCACCGTCACTATTGCTGCGGAAAATCTGCTTAACGTTCTTTTTCGCTAACTCCGGAAACCTGTAATGGGTTGCGACGTATGCTTGCGCAGAATCCTTGATTTTTATTACACGACCTTCAAGCGTACCGCCAATTTGTTGCTCAACACGGGTTTTTTCCTCAGTTGACAACTGGTCGACTTCTCTCGATCTGCGCTCAAGGTACCAGCCGTTACTGGCAAGAGCGTGCGCCAACTGGACTACCCGTGGATGGTTGGAACGCAAAAAGCTCTCTTGAATACGGTTTTGGTTATTCAAATTGACCGCCACATTATTGCCGAACTCCTTATCTCCTTGTGATGTAATCACGCGGACGGGCACCATCGTATCTTCATGCAAGGTTCCGTTGGCCATTGCTTGCGCCACAACCCGTGCAGTCTGCCCGCCGTTGACGACCTGTGCGTGATTTAGCGTAAGGGTGTTCTGAAACTGGTCCCACGCAGCAGTCTCACAAAGCAAGGTAATGCCATTGTTGTAGTGTAGAAAATTCGCGGCGTCGAGCGTCGTGCAGGTATTCCTAATGCTAGCGTTGGTTGCCCTATCGCCTTCGTATACCCGGATATTTTGCTGCAGCAAAAGTTCGCCATGTTGCTCGTACAGCTCCGCGATGCGGCGACCGCTGGTATGAAATAGGTAACATGCATGATCGGCGGACCGCACTTGATAAGGCGCCTGGGTTGGCACCGTAAAGTGGATCGCTTCCTCAACGGTAGGTAAATTCTTCCGATAGAAACGATCTTGGAGAGCCGCCAAATCCTCCAAGTACCATTGGAAAAATTCTTCGGATGGCCCCCGAAGCTGATCCACGAAGTTTTGGAGTTTCCTGGATGACGCGTCAGAAATGCCGCTGCCGCTGGTGACAAGATGAAGTCGGTATCCAGTTGGCACGACCTGATAGATTTCATCGATCCGCGCTTTTAGTTCTGCATTAGCGATATCTTCGTGCCGGCGACTCATTATCAAATTGAGACCACCTATGACGGTGTCGACGTCGGCCTCAGAAAACGCCCTCGTCGGATTTTCTGGGTTTTTGAATTGGTAGAAATGAACTAGCTGCTCGTCGTCTATGCGGATTGCGTCAAGCCCAAGATCTCCACTTCCGTCGCAGGTTATCTCTTCGATTTCCGCGCCGCTAAGGTCTTTGATCCGTGTAAAGTACCACCAGAGCAAATAATGCCCCCTTTTTTGAAGGGAATTCTGATCAGCAATACTCCGCGATTCGTTCTCCAACTGCTCTTTGAACAAGGTTAACAAGGGGTTGTCGCCGGCCATAAGTCCCTCTGCCTCAGAAAGTCGGGGCGAGCATGTTCTCGGTCGAGAGGGTTGCTCAGTACCCCCTGATCCATGCAAGCTGCACACGACCGCATACTACTGGAGACCATAACGGTGACCACCGAGCAACGTCTAGCCGTAATCAGCAGGGCGGCAGCCGAGTTCCGCGGGCAGCTCACGGAGTTGGAGTAGGCCGTAGGGATGTACGTACTCGGACCACAGTTTGGCTGGCGTGTTATGTACTTAGTGCACGACAAGAAGACGATCGCTAAATATGAAGGCATTCTTGGCGTGAATATCCGGGAGGAGTTTCCGGAACGTGGGCCGCTGGCACATAGGTCGGTGGCGCTCAGGGCCGCCGATCGGCTCGGGAATTTCTGGAAGGCTGTCAAGGGCGGAGCGGCCGGGGTCCGTACGCCGGACATCCAGGACGACTGAGCCCCCGGGAGACCATGAAGGGGTATTGACAACCCCGTCGCTCTCCGGACATAGTGCTGGCGAAGGGGGTAGCTGTACACCCCTCC
This sequence comes from Nitrococcus sp., assembly GCF_059432795.1. Classification (NCBI taxonomy): domain Bacteria; kingdom Pseudomonadati; phylum Pseudomonadota; class Gammaproteobacteria; order Chromatiales; family Ectothiorhodospiraceae; genus Nitrococcus; species Nitrococcus sp. The sequence goes on from NZ_JBXWZQ010000055.1 coordinate 10,035, forward strand.
CGAGGAGTCGTCATGAAATACGTGTTGATCAACAAATTTTGCGCTGACACCGGATATAGCGCCAACGCAGTCCGGGCTAAGATCAAGCGCGGGATCTGGCGGGAGGGGATCCACTTCATCAAGCGCCAAGGCCGCGTGCATTTCAACATCAGGGCGATTGAAGCGTGGGTGGAAGGCAAGGGTCGGTAGTACAACGGGGGTTGAGTCTGGCCCTGGATTTCTATTACCGGGGAGAACGTATACGCGCAACTATAAAGGGTTTGTCTGCGAGCCGTCAGTCACATTGGAAGACCGCAGAAAACAAGCTCGCCGCGATACAACATGAAATAGCTGCGGGCCGTTTCCACCTTGCGTCGCATTTTCCAGATCACCCAAAGGCAAAGTTTCTTCGGTTAGGCTCAGAAATACTTGTTGGGGAAGAGCTCAAGAGGTGGCTTGATACCAAGAAACGCGTCTGCGAAATGTCCACATGGCGGGATTACAGGAGCGCGGTCTATCATCATTTATTACCAGCGTTTGGAGCTCTCCGTTTAACGGATCTCTCGGGCCGACACGTGCGGGAGTGGCGTGACTCACTGGCGATAAGCAATCAACGAATCAACAACCTTCTGATACCTCTTCGCGCGATCTTTGCCGATGCATACGAAGACGAATTGATTGACAAAGATCCATTGAGGCGAATTCCGCATCTGCCACGGCGCACACCTGAGCCGGATCCATTTGGCCCGACAGAGGTCGAGGCCATCCTCAGAGTGTGCGATGGGCAGGTAAAGAACATATTTCAGTTTGCATTTTGGACCGGTGTGCGGACTTCTGAGCTGATTGCACTCCACTGGCAGGATGTGGATTTAGAAAAGAAGGTGGCTTATATCCGGCGAACGCGAACCAGAGTAGAGGAGAAGCCAAGAACCAAAACAGACGCGGGCATTCGCCAACTGCAATTGCTTCCACCCGCTTGCGATGCCCTGGTGGCGCAGGAGCCGTATTCGAAGACACAAGGTGGACCGATCTTTCTGAATCCGAAGACGGACCGGCCGTGGACTCATGATGGGCCGCTCCGGAAGACCGCGTGGCGTCCCGCACTGAGAGCTGCAGGGGTTCGGTACCGGACACCTTACACAACCCGCCATACCTTCGCCTCCACCATGCTGTCGATGGGGATGCCCCCGATGTGGGTGGCGCAGCAGATGGGGCATCGCGACTGGGCGATGATCCGGAAGGTCTATGGGCGCTGGTTGCCAGAAGCGGATGTCACATTTAGCGAGAGGATAGCCGCAATTTGGGCACGGGGCGGACACGATGCAGCAGCAAATCCTTGATCCTATTGCATTCGACCCAGGTTCGATTCCCGCCGCCGCCCGCTTATTTGCGGGCTTTTTGTTCGCCTTACCGTCTAATAACGGCCAAGCCCCGCAGCTGGTCGGCCAATCACGGCGACCCGATCATCGGCCGCTTGGAGCGGGGCATCTTTCCCTGGCTCGGCGGTCCTCTTCTTCAAACACCTCGTTCATTCGGCACCGCAGATTGTGTGCCTCTTTGTAATTACAAGACACACCAATAACGCAATCCTCACGCAACAGGTCTCGTGCAAAATAGAGCCGCGGCCACGTCATCGCATCGAGCCCGATGCGCAGGGCCGTGTCGAGCGCATGTGGTTGGTAATTCGGGTGTCAACGCAGGCGCTTGGCCCCGACAAGACTCACTGGCGCACCGCCACTGGCGGTAAGTTGACGACCCGGGACGCCGCGCCAGAGACTAAAGCGAATGATGGTCATTATCAGTCTTTCGTGCCGGGGGAACCGAGCGTAAGCGGGGGTGTTCCGGAAACACCGTCATTCCCTACCGGCACCGTATGGCCAGCGGCCGAAGCCACCGCGGCCGCCAGCCGAGCGTGAAGGTCACAGCCAAGGCCGCCACGCTGATAGCGTTCACCCACAACAGCGCCCCGAAGCTCGGCCCGTCGCGCAGCAGCGCCAGCACCAGCGAGATAACCAGCAGCACCGCGCCCGTCAGCCGCCGGATCCGATTGCCGTTGTGCGGCGGATCCGTCGCCGCGACTCGCCACCAGTGCCGCTGCTGGCTCAGCGCCAGCAGCGCGAAACCGAGACAGGCGCTCGCAAAGATCCCCAGCAGCAACGCCTCAGCCTCGCGACCGCGCCGCGGTGGCCGGCGCACCCGCTTCCTCCCGGGCCTCACCCCGGCCGCGCGCAAGCCTGCGTGAGGCCGCGACGGCGATACCGGCACCGGCGAGCAGCACGAGGTCCATGCCGGCGACCGGCCAATACCCGTCAGCGAGGGTCTTCGCAAGGTGGTCGCCGGTGGTGATCCCGTTCAACACCGGGGCCATCAGAGCCAGCGCGGCAATCAACCAGCACTGCTCGCGCCAGACCCGGGGCGGGCGCAGCCAGGCATGGGCGAAGGTCGCGAGCCAGACGAGGTAGAAGACCCAGACCTCAAGCGCGGCGCGGTCGTAACCGGCGAAGGTCGCGCCGAGCGGCAGCAGACGGTTGACCACGAAGAACGCCAGCGTGGCGATGACGATGCCGGTGACGGAGCCGACCGTCAGCCCCTCGACGATGCGCACGCCCGGGAGACCCTGTTTCGCGTGACGCTTGCGCCGCGTCGCCAGCCAGTAGATGTAGCCGGTGGCGATCATCACGCACCCGGAAAGCCCCAGCACGAAGTACAGCCAGCGCAGCGGCCAGTGGTCGAACTGGATGAAGTGGATACCCGCGATAAAGCGCTGCACTTGCACGGCGGGCGATGCGGTGTGGCTTTTCAACAGCTCGCCGCTGGCAGCGTCGAAGTAAAGCACGTCGTTGTTGAGCGACACGCCGGTCTCGCGCGTGCGGCGGACCTGCACGTAGGCGTTGGCGTCGCCCGGGTGGTACACGCGCAGCAAATACGGTGGCTCGCCCCAGTGGTTTGTCGCGCGAGCCACTACGCGGTCCAGGAACGCCACCGCGCCCGCCGTGCCCGCGGCCTGTCTCTCGTACCTGCCGTAGGCGTCCTGGAAAAACGCCGCGCGATCGCCCTGGTAAACCGTGTCGATCACGGCCGGGAAGTAGATCGAGAAGAAGATGATGAGCCCGGACAGCGTCATCACGAAA
>NZ_JBXWZQ010000056.1:0-9280 GCF_059432795.1 Nitrococcus sp.
TGCGGCCGCTGATCGAGTTCGGATGAGATAAACGGAGCAGGCTCCGTCTATCTACCTGAGAAGAACTTCAACTACCCCGCACCACCGACTGATTCTTCGGAGCAACAATTCTATGAACGGAAATCTGCGCCAGAATGGTCATCGCTCACCGAGCTCCTACGGCGCAGACTCCTAGTTCGCAAGGCACCGCCGGCATTTGGGTAAATGAAACGTTAGCGTCTGATCAAGAGGATCTACTGACATGGCACTCCCAGTATCACTGCAACACCTCGTGGCAGAAATCGAAGGGCTGCAAGAGGGTTGGACGATATACCTCAATCGCAGAACCGGAGATCAAATGACCATAACGGATCGGGAGGCACGGATCGCGCTCAACGAAGAAGAGGCGAGTGAGCTCGCTGATTGGTTGATGGAAGATTTTTTGCCTAAGGTCAAGGAAGTGGTGACCTCGGAGGACTCCGTCGCCTTGCCGAACAAGGCGAGCGTGGAATTCTCTTTGATGGAGAAATATTGCGAGACAGTCGATGATCCGCAATTGCGGGAGAGCCTGGTGAACGCGATACGCGGTCGTGAGGCATCGGCGCGTTTCAACGATCTGGTCGAGGCCAAGGGCGTCGCCGAGGAGTGGAAGCAATTCCGGGAAGAGGCGATACGAGATCTGGTTGCCGAGGTCCTGGACTCCTATGATATCAGTTATGTCGAGTCCAAGAGCCACGCCTGAGCTTTGTTCGGCGGTGGCTCTGGCCCAAGACGGCAATGGAAGCCGGCCCGCAACCGGGTGTCTCGACGGCTCTCGGAAACTCCTCTAGATCGATCGATCGGCTTGTTATCTCGACTCAACCCGGACGCTGGCGGGGATTCATGCCGCCGCCCCCCGGCCAACGTTCGGTGCTCGAGAAACGTGGGCCTCTGGAAAGCAAACCGCTGTGACGAGCAGCCCGAGAATGTCCGCGCACTTCGCTGCGACTCACTCGTGCCCTGACCGGAAAACCACTATTGGGAACAACCGGGTGTTATGTCACCGTGCGTTGAGCCAGGGTCTTGACGCGTAGCGGCCCGCGGGCCTGAACGCCTGCTCCGGGCGTAGTGCCTTGGCAGTGGAATTTCACCCGGCTACCCGGTGAGCGAGGATTTCGACAATGACGGAACGAGTTCAGGTCGGAGGGCTGCGGGTCGCGAAATCGCTCCACGATCTGGTTGCGCAGGAGGTAACGCCGGCGCTGGGCTATGATCCAGAATCGCTATGGGCGGCGCTCGCCCGTATCGTCGCGGATTTGGGGCCGCGCAATCGCGAATTGCTCGCCGAGCGCGATGAGCTGCAGGCGAAGATCGATGATTGGCACAGAGCGCACTTCGGCCAGCCGCACGAGCGCAAAGCCTATCGGCGCTTCCTCGAGGAGATCGGCTATCTGCTGCCGGAGGGCGCGGATTTTCAGATCACCACGAGCGATGTCGATCCGGAAATCGCGCACGTGGCGGCGCCCCAACTGGTCGTGCCGGTGAACAACGCCCGCTATGCGCTCAATGCCGCCAATGCCCGATGGGGCAGTCTTTACGATGCGCTCTACGGCACCGATGTGATACCCGAGGAGGCGGGCCTCGAGCGTGGCGAGCGCTACAATTCGCGGCGCGGCGCCGAGGTCATGCGCTATGCTGCCGACTTGCTCGACGAGATCGCGCCATTAGCGCGCGGCCGACATCGTGATGCAATCGCCTACGCCCTGCATGAGGCGGGTGAGGGCAAGGCGCAACTGCGGATTCAGCTCAGCGACGGCAGTGAAACGGCCTTACAGCACACCGAGCAGTTCGTGGGCTACGTCGGTGGCGCCGAACCGGCGGTCGTGCTGTTGCAGCATCACGGTTTGCACCTGGAAATCCTGGTGGACCGCAACCACCCGATAGGCCGCGAGCATAGCGCCGGGGTCAAAGACGTTATTCTCGAGTCGGCGGTCACGACGATACAGGACTGCGAGGATTCCGTCGCGGCGGTGGATGCCGCGGACAAGACCGTGGTGTACCGCAATTGGCTCGGCCTGATGAAAGGGGATCTGGAGGCGCACGTAGACAAATCGGGTCGCACCATCACACGGCGTCTGCATGCCGATCGTCGGTATACCACCCCGGCAGGCGGCACGCTGACGCTGCCTGGGCGCAGCCTGATGCTGGTGCGCAACGTCGGCCATCTGATGAGCACCGATGCGGTGCTCGACGGTAATGGCGAGGAGATCCCCGAGGGTTTCCTCGATGCCCTGATGACGGCGCTTATCGCAAGCCATGATCTGCGCGGCAAGGGCCGTTACGCCAATACCCGTACCGGCAGCATCTACGTCGTGAAGCCCAAGATGCATGGACCGGCGGAGGTGGCGTTTACCTGTGCGCTCTTCGATCGAATTGAAGATGCCCTTGGTTTGCAACACCACACGCTAAAGCTTGGGGTGATGGACGAGGAGCGACGGACGACACTGAACCTCAAGCAATGCATCCGCGCCGCCAGGGAGCGAATCATTTTCATCAACACGGGATTTTTGGACCGCACGGGCGATGAGATCCACACAAGCATGGAAATGGGACCCATGGCGCGCAAGGCCGATATGCAGCAAGCCGCCTGGCTCAAAGCCTATGAGGACTGGAATGTAGCCATCGGTCTCGAGGTCGGGTTGCAGGGCCGGGGACAGATAGGCAAAGGCATGTGGACGCGGCCGGACGAAATGGCGGCGATGATGGCGAGCAAGAGCCAGCATCCGCTTGCCGGAGCGAGCTGTGCTTGGGTCCCTTCGCCTACGGCCGCGACGCTTCATGCCATCCACTACCATCGCGTGAATGTGCTAGACCGGCAACAGGCGTTGGCGGCGCGGCCACGGCCCTGCCTCGACGATCTCCTGGAGATACCTCTGCTGGGCGATCAAAGGCTCACGGACACGGCGATTCAGCAGGAGCTCGACAATAATTGCCAAGCCATTCTCGGTTATGTGGTGCGCTGGGTGGATCAGGGGATCGGTTGCTCGAAGGTGCCGGATATCCACGATGTCGGGCTGATGGAAGATCGGGCCACATTGCGCATTTCGAGCCAACACATTGCCAACTGGCTACACCATGGTATCTGCTCCGAGCACCAGGTACGGGAGACGCTGGAGCGCATGGCCGAGGTCGTAGATGGTCAGAATGCGCCAGACCCGAGCTATCGGGCCATGGCGCCGCGTTGCGATGAGAGTATCGCCTTTCGAGCTGCCTGCGATTTGATCTTCAGGGGGCGGGAGCAGCCCAACGGATACACCGAGCCGTTACTGCATCGGCACCGTCGGGAGGCCAAGAAAAGATACGGTCACTGAGTCCACCGCCGGCAGCGAGGGGATGCGTATCGCTCTGGCTCATAGGTTAGCCCGCAGAATACGCCTAGAAGATCGTCGCCAGCATTAAGAACCAGCGCGGAATCGGCTGCCCGGTCACCCCGATCCAGATGATATAGGCAGTCGCAGCGACCGCGGAGATGAACGCGGCCAGGCCGAAGGACTTGGTGATAAGGCGGCGGGGCGGCTGTCGTTTTGCCATGGGCGTCTCCAGTTTGGCAAGGCTTGAAAAGTGAATTGCTCAAAAACCGATTTTACATCACCCGTCAGCTTCACCGGCATTCCGGCGAACCTAACGCTAGCAGGTCAATCCGCCGTTGCCCGTCCGTTGGTAATAGCGATCAGCTGAAGCGTCCGCCGGTTTTTTGCGGCTCGTAAGCACGGGCCCGGCGAAATCGCTCCTTAAGAATAATGCGACGGTTGCGCCATGCACCACTGGCCCGCCCCGGACAGGCTGCGCGGTATTGACTGACCGCGCGCCCGGTTGGTGTCAACTCGGTCTGCCCTGGTCTCGGGCGAGTTCCCGCAACACAAAATGCAGGATGCCACCATGACGATAGTAGTCCCATTCGGTCGGGGTATCGATGCGTACCGCCACCTCGAATTCGGTGACCTTGCCGTCGTCGCTGACCGCTTTGACGGGCAAGGTTTGCGGTTCGCCATCCGGGCTGGTGATGAAATACGTCTCCGTCCCGGACAGACCGAGTTGCTCGACGTTGTCCCCGGTGCGGAACTGCAGCGGCAGCACGCCGAAACCCACCAGGTTAGACCGATGAATGCGCTCGAAGCTCTCGGCAATCACCGCGCGGATGCCGAGCAGCTTGGTGCCTTTGGCCGCCCAGTCGCGTGAAGAACCCGCGCCGTAATCCTTGCCGGCCAACGCCACCAGCGGCACCTTCGCTTCCTGATAACGTTTGGCAGCGTCGAAAATGCTCATTCGTGTTCCGTCCGGGAAGTACGTGGTCCAGCCCCCCTCGGTGTTCGGGGCGAGCTTGTTGCGCAGGCGAATATTGGCAAAAGTGCCGCGCATCATGACCTCATGGTTGCCCCGGCGCGAGCCGTAGGAATTGAAATCCTTCGGTGCCACGCCGTGCTCGAGAAGGTAGCGCCCGGCCGGGCTGTCCGGTTTTATGGCGCCGGCCGGAGAGATGTGATCGGTGGTGATGGAATCGCCCAGCATGACCAGACAACGCGCGCCTTCGATCACCGGCGGGCGCGACGGTTCCCGCTCCATGTCCTCGAAAAAGGGCGGGTGCTTGACGTAGGTCGAATCCGGCCATTGATAAATTTCGCCTTCCGGCACCGGTAGCTCGCGCCACATCTCGCTGCCCGTGAACACATCAGCGTAGCGCTCCCGGTATAAGGCCGACGAGATATTCCCTTCCATGAGCTCGGCAATCTCATTTTGCGTGGGCCAGACGTCCTTGAGATAGATGCTGTTGCCGTCGCGGTCCACCCCGAGCGGTTCGTGGTAGGGGTCGCTTGCCATGGAGCCGATCAGTGCATATGCGACCACCAGCGGTGGCGATGCCAGATAGTTGGCGCGCACGTCCTGATGGATGCGGCCCTCGAAATTGCGGTTTCCCGAGAGGACGGAGGCTACGACGAGATCGCCTTCACGAATCGCCTGCGCTATGGCATCGGGCAGCGGGCCGGAGTTGCCGATGCATGTCGTGCAGCCGAATCCCACAACATTGAAGCCGAGTGCTTCGAGATCGTCGAGTAGACCCGCCTTCTCCAGATAGGCAGGAACGACCTGGGAACCCGGTGCCAGCGACGTCTTGACCCAGGGTTTTACCTTCAATCCGAGCCGGTTGGCTTTTTGGGCTAGCAGTCCCGCGGCGATGAGCACGGCCGGATTGGAGGTGTTGGTGCAGGAGGTTATGGCGGCGATGACCACGGCTCCGTGTTTGAGCAGAAATCTATCGGTACCGAGCTCGACTTCGGAGGCGCCGGTTTCGTGCCCACCCGGCCAACCGATCGCCGTGTCACCGCCTTCCGAGGCGAAACGCTCCTCATCGCGGTTGGCGGGTAGGGCATGCCTCGCCTCCAGTTCCTTGCGCAGCGTATCGAGAAAGGCGGGCCGAGCGTTCGTCAGCGCGATGCGATCCTGAGGGCGCTTGGGGCCCGCGATGCTCGGGACCACCGAGCCGAGGTCCAATGCCAGTACGTCGCTGTAGTCGGCCTCGCGGCTGCCGGCTTCGCGCCATAGCCCTTGCATCTTGGCGTAGGCTTCTACCAGCTCGAGTCTCGCCTGAGGGCGGCCGGAGAGCTCGAGGTAGCGCAGCGTCTCCCGGTCGATCGGGAAAATACCGCAGGTTGCGCCATACTCCGGCGCCATATTCGCGATGGTCGCGCGGTCGGCGAGCGGCAGGTGGTCCAGACCGTCGCCATAGAATTCGACGAATTTGCCGACCACCCCCTTTCGGCGCAGCATCTGCGTGACGGTCAGGACCAGATCGGTGGCTGTGGCGCCCTCGGATAACTGCCCCGTGAGCTTGAAGCCGATGACTTGCGGCAGCAGCATGGTGATGGGCTGGCCCAGCATGACCGCCTCGGCCTCGATGCCCCCCACCCCCCAGCCGAGCACGCCGAGACCGTTGATCATGGTCGTGTGGGAATCGGTGCCCACGAGCGTGTCAGGGTAAGCGAAGGTCGTACCCGCGCGCGTCTCGGTAAATACGACGCTTGCCAGATACTCCAGGTTGACCTGATGGACGATGCCGGTGTCCGGTGGCACGACGCGGAAGTTATCGAACGCCTTCTGACCCCAGCGCAGGAACTGGTAGCGCTCCGCGTTGCGCTGGAACTCGAGCTCGGTGTTGCGCTTGAGGGCGGTGGGGCTCGCGAAGTAATCCACCATGACCGAATGGTCGATCACGAGGTCAGCCGGCACCAGCGGGTTGATAAGGCCGGGTTTGCCGCCAAGGCGTTGCATGGCCTCGCGCATTGCGGCGAGGTCGACCACCGCCGGCACGCCCGTGAAATCCTGCAGGATCACGCGAGCCGGTGCGAAGGCGATCTGCACGCCGGGCTCTGCCGCACGGTCCCAGCTCAGCAGCGCCTCGATGTCCCTTTTTCCGACGTGCTTGCCATCCTCTTTGCGCAGGAGATTCTCCAGCAGGATTTTCAGCGAATAGGGCAGACGATCGATGTCGTGTGTGTCCTGCAGCGCCTCCAAGCGATGGACTTGATAGGCATCGCCGTTCACCGTGAGGGTGGATTGCGTGTTGAAGCTGTTGTGCATGTTTTGTTTCCCTCCCTCGTCGTGGCTTGCGCCCGTATTCGCCGCTGCTTGGCGTTACTCGGCGTTGCGACTACTTTACCACTGAGTGTTGCGCTTCCCGCGTTGATTGCACAGCGGACCGCGCCGGCGGGTGTTCTTGTCTCGGCGCGCTGCAGCCCTCAGGAGGTCGCCAGCTGTCGCTGGGCCTCGGCGATGAGGCGCTGACGAAAGAAAATGAGTCGCAGACGACTGCCGCCCGCGCGCCGCCAGAGGCTGGCGGCGCGAATGGCCGACAGCAGCAGCGCTCGGATCAGTGCCGCGTTGTGCGGGTCTTCCAAATGGGCGTGCTTGCCACTGATGACGATCGGCGGGTTAATCGAGCTGACCGTCTCAGTATACAGACCCCCCAGGTTGCGAATGACGTTATCGTGCAGAGCGCTGAAGTACGCCGCTTGTTCGCTGGCGCGACGCACCCCGTCCACCACCTTCCGGAAGCGCCGGCGGTTCGCGGTGAGCTTGCGCTCCAGCTGCAGCACGGCCACCAGATAGCGGGTGAGCTGCACCTCACTGGGGTGCGCGAGATGCTCCGCCAGTAACTGCAGCCCCGGCAGCAGACGCTCTCGGCCGCCGTACAGCGCCGCGGCGTCGTCATGATAGATTCCCAGCAGCGCACGAATACAAGGCTCGGCATGACCCGGCTCGCAGCGTCCGTGCACAGCGATTTGCCGGACCTGTGTGATGGCTTGGACCGTTCCCGCCAACGCCAGCACCTGTTCGCTATCAGGCGATTCCATAGTGGGTTTCAAAGACCTGCCAGGGAAATGTTCGCTGAATAATGCCACCGCCAAGGCACACCTCGTCGCGATAGAAAACGACCGACTGTCCTGGCGCCACGGCCCGCTGCGGCTGATCGAAGACGACTCGCGCGCAATCGGCGGCAATGGCCTCTACGACGCAACCTTGGGAGGGTTGGCGATAGCGGGTTTTGGCCGAGCAGCGCAGCGGTGTGCTCGGTTGCTCTCCAGCGACCCAGCACAGATCGCTTGCTTCCAGGCCCGCGCTCATCAGCAACGGGTGGTGGTGCCCTTGCGCAACGATCAAGCGATTCGCGGCGGGATCCTTGCCGACGACATACCAAGGCTCGCCCGAGTGTCCCGCATGTCCGCCGATATCCAGCCCCCGGCGCTGCCCCAGGGTGTAGAAGCTGATTCCCTGATGTTCGCCCAAGATGACGCCTTGCGGCGTCTCGATGGGACCGGGGCTCGGCTGAATGTAGCGGCTAAGGAAAGCGCGGAAGTCGCGCTCGCCGATGAAGCAAATACCCGTGCTGTCCTTACGGTCGAAGTTGTCGAATCCAGTCTGCTCTGCCAGAGCACGCACTTCGGACTTGCGATGCTCGCCAAGCGGAAACGCCGCGCCGGCAAGCTGGTCCTGGCCCAGCGTATAGAGAAAGTAGCTCTGGTCCTTGGTTTCGTCCTCGGCCTTGAGCAGGTAATGGGCCCCCCGGCGCTCGATATTACGGGCATAATGGCCGGTGGCGACAAAGTCGGCGCCTAGGCGGCGCGCATATTTGGTAAAGGCGTGAAACTTGATCCGCCGATTGCATAAAATATCCGGGTTCGGCGTCTTCCCCAGGCGAAATTCGCGCAGGCAGCGGTCGAATACCTCCGTTCGGTACTCGCGGGCAAAGCTTGCCACATGCAGCGGGATTCCCAGCCGATCGCATACCTGCCTAGCATAGGCGACGTCCTGCTCGGCGTTGCACAGCGCGGCGGCGTCATCTTCCTCCCAGTTGCGCATGAAAAGGCCTTGAACATCGTGGCCTTGTTCGAGGAGCAGGAGTGCGGCGACGGCAGAATCAACGCCGCCGGAAAGACCGACGATGTAGCGCGTGCGCTGCTCCATTATCCACTCAACTTTCGACCGGCTTCATTGCAAAGGGTTATATGAAATACATTTTCAATCTAAATCTAGCACACGGGCATTTGTCGTGTCGTGCACGCCTGCCTAGCCCAAATCACGGAGCAACTCGAGCGGATAACGCCGGCCGGCGAGATAATCCGTGGCCGAATGAAGTACCAGGGGGCTGCGCAGCCGTTGCGCCGCCGCGTCGAGTTCCTCGAAGCTGAGCCAGTGAGTGCAGTAGATACCCTCGTCGAGGGATTGGAAAGGATCGTGAGAAATCGCGCGCGCGGCAAAGGTCACTCGCAGGAACGTCTTATCCTGATCCGGGTGGAGCCAGCGGTAGACACCAACCAGCGCAAGTCCCTCGACCAACCAGCCGGTTTCCTCCCGAGTTTCCCTCACCATGGCCTCTAGCAGGCTTTCGCCCGGTTCCAAATGCCCCGCCGGTTGATTCAGTACCCTTCGCCCGTCGGCCGATTCCTCGACCATCAGGAAACGGTTCTCGTGCTCGATTACAGCAGCGACGGTCACGTGCGGTTTCCATACGGCCTGTCGTAGGCTCATTGTTGACTCCGGGCATCATGCCTCATCGGCGGCGATGAACACGTTCGTATCCGGAAACGCCACGGCTCCTGATTGCCCGCTTGCCTGTAGCTCGGGGCGCATCAGCTCGATAAACCGTTTGGCCTGCAGCGAGAGGAATTTGCCATGACGCACCATCACGCCGTAGGTCCGTTTGGGGAAGATCTCCGGTAGCGGCCGAACGGCGACCCTCTCCGAGCCGGACAGGCAGAGATTGCTG
>NZ_JBXWZQ010000057.1:0-2996 GCF_059432795.1 Nitrococcus sp.
GTACAGGACGGTCCATAAGCACGGCGGCGCGGAGCACCTGGCGCAGTTCCTGGCGTGCCGCCCGGGCACGCTGAACAACAAGGTGGACCCGGCCTGCGAGAATCATCACCTGACGGTCGGCGAGGCAGTGGTCCTGCAGCTCGTGACCAACACCCGCCACATCATCAAGGCCGAGGCCCAGGTCCTGGGCGGCACGTTCATCCGCGGCGCCGTCTGGTCGGGCGTCTCGGACATGCAGCTCCTGGACGCCTGGGCCGAACCCCAGGCCACCATCGGCCGCACGGCGGAGGCGAGCCGCCAAGCCCTGAGCGACGGCCTGATCCCCCGCGCCGAGCTGCGCGAGATCCGCCGCGAGATGTTCGACGATTTCCAGAAGGCCATGGCGCTGTACGCGCGGCTGGAGGGGCTTTGCGATGAGCCGGAGGAGCAGCGATGAAAACACTCACCTTGGACGAGTTCAAAGCCGCCATAAGAGCCCAGGGCCTGCCTATAGAGCAGGTGCAGTTCCGTTGCCCTCGCTGCAAGACCACACAATCAGCGGCGGATCTGATCCAGGCCGGGGCCGGGGTCGACTTGGACGATGTGGAGAAGTATCTGGCTTTCTCGTGCGTGGGAAGGTGGAGCAGCGATAAAGGCTGTAACTGGACCCTCGGGGGCTTCTTCCAGCTCCACGATCTGGAAGTCATCACTCCGGATGGTGAGCACCATCCGCGATTCGAGGTGCTGGCCCCGGACGAGATTGAAGGTTCTTGCAATACCCCCGCGGAGGAGGATTCCCCATGCTGAAAGCCCACATTGATTTCCGCGTGCCGCAGTTGTTCGTGGACGAAGTGAAGGCGGCGCCCATCGAGGACGGCCTGGTGCGCGTGACGACGCTCCGCAAGCGCGACCGCGGCAACCCGCGATCCGTGGTGCTGTACGTGCTGGCGCCGGCGGTGCGCGACGATTACCTGCTGCGGCTGACGGCCTCCGTCGGCGCGCGGACCGGCGACAAGAAGCGCGACGACAAGCTGGAGGCCAAGGCCGAGAAGCTGCGGGCGGAGCTGACCCGCGACCTGGAGGCCCAGGGCGCAACGGTGCGCGAGGGTGGCTACATCACGGCGATCCCGGCGGAGGCGGCATGAGCTACTCCGTGATAAAGGGTAACGCGGACGTGTACAAGATCCGCAGGACCGGCAGCTTCACATGGGCGGACGTTACGATCCGGCAATGGGTCGAGGGCGGGAGCATCAACGTACAGTCGGACTTTGGAAGCTACTCGTCCTCCTGGAACAGCATAGGGCCTCGGGATTTCAGGGCGTTTCTTATCGGTCTGGATTACGGCTATTTCATGGAGAAGGCGGCACCGGCGAGCAATGGGTCACGCCGCGGCTATCGCTTCTCTCCAGAGCGCACCCACCAATCGGTCAAACAGTTCGTAACTGAACGGCGCCGAGACGGAGAAATCGATTCCGGAACGGCCCGTGAATGCTGGGAAGAGCTCGATGAGCTCGAGGCGCGGATGCTGCCCTCAGAACCGTCGTGGTTTGTTCACTCGTTGTTGGAATCGCCCGGCCTGGGCAGCCTGTTCGGCGGTGATCCCGAATCGATTCCTGTGCGCTCGGAGCGATGCCCGCAATGTGCCGGTTTCTGGACCGAGATCTGGCCGACCGTCTGTGACTTCTGGCGGGGAGAGCTGAACCTGGAGGGAGCGGCATGAGTTATCGAGTACCGGAAGAACTATACGCAGCGCTCGAGGCCAGCACGAAGTGGCTGATCGGAGAGCGGGATTCCCTGTTCGAGTGCATCACCGACGGCGAGGGCCGGGTGGTGGACGACGGCGACAACGAGTACCTGCAGCGGCTCGACGCACTGATCAACGAGAACCGCCGGCTGCTGGGCTACGAGGACGCGGCCCGGCCGCCGGCGAGCGAGCCGCCGCTGAGCGCGGACGACCTGGCGGCGCGTGGGTTTCCAGTGCCGGGGAGCGAATCATGACCGCCCGGCCAATCATATTCAGCGGCCCGATGATCCGAGCCATTCAGGACGGGCGCAAGCTGCAGACGCGGCGAGTTGTTTTCAAGCGTCGCAAAGACCGCGGCGGCAATGAGGCGCAGCGATGCGAGCACGAAAGCGACGGCTGGTGGTTCTACTACGATCACCCGTCCGGCAACACCTGGCGCAACTGGTGTCTGCAGCTTGAAGCCTGCCCCTACGGCCAGCCCGGCGACAGAATGTGGGTGCGGGAGACTTTCGCCCATGTGCCCGAGCATGACTGCATCTACTATCGAGCCGACGACCCCGCCGAATACGACACGGACGGCCCCTGGACGCCCTCCATCTACATGCCCCGCTGGGCCAGCCGCATCACGCTGGAGATTGTTGATGTGAGAGTCGAGCGGGTGCAAGAGATCAGCGAGGATGATGCAAGAGCCGAAGGGGTGGAGCCAGTTGCGGAGGCGACACCCTGGGGAGAACAGACCCCGCCGTACTGGTTTGCTTTCATGCGACTTTGGCATGATCTCAACGCCAAGCGCGGCTACGGGTGGGACGTGAACCCATGGGTGTGGTGCATTGCGTTTCGCAGAGTGCCGTCATGACCGCCCGCCTCATCCACCTGCACACCTTCGGCACGCTGGCCCCGGCGACGGCCCGCCGTCGGCTGTGGGTGCCGCCGGGCCGGGCGCTGCCGGTGAGCCGGGCGGATTATCTGACGGTGTACGTGGACCAGGTGGACGACCACGACGAGGTGGTGTTCACGCTGCGCGGGCCCGCGGCCGGGCCGCTGGGATCCCGGAGCGCGGTGCTGGGGATGTACTGCGAGGCGCTGAATGTCCGGATCTGCGCCCGGGCGACGGAGCGCGTCGGCCGGGGCGTCGAGCGGGTGCTAGTGGAGCTGGTGAACCTGCAGCGGGCGGCGAGGGCGTCGTGAAGACGGTCTATTCCCGAGAGTGCGATTACTGCGGCGGGTTGTTCACCACGACCTACCCGCATAAAAAGTTCTGCCGGGACGAGCA
>NZ_JBXWZQ010000058.1:0-3965 GCF_059432795.1 Nitrococcus sp.
GAGCTGCTGCGAATGTCCAACGGCGCGCTCGCCATGGCCCTCAGCCTCGGGCCGGAGCGCATCGGGTGCCTCGTGCTCGGGGACCACCAAGGGCTTGCCGCCGGCGGCACCGTGCACGCGACGGGCGCGCTCGCCCGGGTACCGGTGGGCGATGCACTGTTCGGGCGTGTGCTGGATCCTCTCGGCCGGCCGCTCGATGGCGAGCCTCCGCCCGAGGCGGAGGCCTATCTGCCCGTCGAGCGTGCTGCTCCGGCCATCACCGAGCGCGATCTCGTGGTGAAACCGCTCTATACCGGCATCGCGGCCATCGATGCCATGTTTCCCATCGGACGGGGTCAGCGCGAGCTGATCATCGGCGACCGCGCGACGGGCAAGACTTCGATCGGGCTCGAAGCCATCGTCGCGCAGGCGGCGAGCGACGTCGCGTGCGTGTACGTCGCCATTGGCCAGCGATCCTCGAGTGTGCGACAGGTGGTGGAGGCCGTGCGCGAGCATGGCCCGTTCGATCGCACCGTCTTCATTGTGGCCGAGGCGCAGGCTCCACCGGGGCTGCAGTGGATAGCGCCCTATGCGGCCGCGAGCATGGCCGAGCACGTGCGTGACCGGGGCGGGGACGTGCTGCTGGTGATCGACGATCTCACCAAGCACGCCGCCGTGCACCGCCAGATCGCGCTGCTCCTGCGCCAGCCACCGGGGCGCGAGGCGTATCCCGGTGACGTGTTCTGGCTCCACGCCCGTCTGCTTGAACGCGCCGCGCGTCTTTCGGTCGCCCGCGGCGGGGGTTCGCTGACGGTGCTGCCGATCGCCGAGACCCAGGCGGGCAACCTGAGCGCTTACGTGCCCACGAACCTCATCTCCATCACGGACGGCCAGATCTATCTCGACGCACGGTTGTTCGAGGAAGGCACCAAGCCGGCCGTCGACGTCGGACGCAGCGTGAGCCGGGTTGGCGGCAAGACGCAGGTCCCGGCCATGCGCGCGCTCGCCGGAACGCTACGCCTTGAGTACGCGCAGTTTCTCGAGCTGGAAATGTTCACGCGCTTCGGCACGACGGCGGACACTCGCATGCGCCACACGGTCGAGCGCGGCCGACGCATTCGCGCGTTGCTCAATCAGGTCCGCCTCGCGCCGCTACGCCCCGGGGCACAGATCGCTCAGCTCCTTGCGGTCGCCCGCGGCACCATCGATCGCCTCGAGCCCGCCCAGGTGCCGCTCTTCCGGGCTGGCCTCCCGGTGCGGCTCGAGCGCGAGGCGGCGCGTATCATCGAGCAGATTGAGCGTACCGGGGAGCTCCCGGCCGCGGACGCCGACGCGCTCGAACGAATACTCTCGGGTCTTGTCGACGAGATCCTCGCATCGCCCGAGCAAGACCGATGACAGAGTCGCTCGAGCATATCCAGCACCGGCTGGAGAGCGCCTCCGATATGCACGAGATCTTCGGCGCCATGCGCGCCATGGCAGCTGTGCGCCTGCAGGAGGCACAAGGCGCGCTGGGCGGCACGCGAACCTACGCTGACACGATTGCCGCAGCGCTCGCCGAGGTGCTGGCCCTTGCGACGGCCGCACCGCCTGCCCAGGCCCGTCGTCCGGCACTAATTGCTTTCATGCCCGAGCACGGTTTCGTGGGGGCGCTCGCCGAGCGGCTCGTCGATTGCGTGATCGGGCGGTCCGATGCGGGTGCAGTCGTCGTGGTCGGGGACCGGGGTGCCGACGTTGCCGAGCAACGCGGCCGCGCGCTCTATGAGCGGCTCGCGCTCGGCGCGCACGTCGAGGCGGGCCCGTCCATTGCGCGCCGCCTCGCGGCCGTGCTCGACACCTTGATCGCCGAGAGGCGGTGCGACGGCGCCGACGTGCTATTTCCGCGATACACCGGTGGCGGGCGTGCCGAGCTGGTGGAGCGTCGTCTGCTGCCACTCAACCCGCGCACCCTGCCCACCGTGCACGGCGACCCGCTCATGAACCTGCCGCGGGCCGAGCTGGCCGACGCTATCCTGCAGGAGTGGGTGCGCGGTGAGCTCGTGCACGCCGTCGTCGAGACCCTGGTGAGCGAGAACGGAGCGCGTCTTCTCGCGATGGATGCGGCGCGTAGCAGCGTCGAGTCCAAGCTCTTGGTCCTGCGCAGCGCGTATCGGGTCGCACGCCAGGAAGCCATCACCAGCGAGATTGCCGAGGTGGTGAGCGGTGTGCTCGCCCAGGAGCCGACGTGAATGGGGGCATGAGTCTCCTCGAAAAGGCTCGGTCACGGTACGCGGGGAGTGTGAGCAAATGGTCTGCTTCTCCTACCGAAGATACGCCTCGCTCGCATAACGGCGCATCATTCGCTGGCTGTTGAAGCGGGGGCCGATCTTGCTGATCGTCTCCTTCATCATCCAGATCCAGCGGGCGCGGTCGGTATAGTAGAGTGGCAGGATCGTTTCCTCGAGTTTGGCATAGAGGTCCTGAGCGTGATTTCCGTTCTGGTCGCCATCGCGCCCGATGGCCCAGCCGGTTACGCCCTCGATCCAGGCCTCGATCCACCAGCCATCCAAGACGCTCAGGTTCAGCACACCGTTTAACGCCGCCTTCATACCGCTCGTGCCCGAGGCCTCCAGCGGTGGCAGCGGGGTGTTGAGCCAGATGTCCGCGCCGGCGACCAGAACTTTGGCAAGCGCCATGTCGTAATCGGGGAGGAACGCGATGGCGATGTCCGCCTGAAGCTGGTGGATGTGGCAGTGGATCTCGTGTATCAGGGTCTTGGCCCCCTGATCTCGCGGGTGCGCCTTGCCCGCCATCACCAGCTGAAACGGCTGCGCCCGATGGATCGCCCGGAGCCGTTCGATGTCGGTAAAGAGCAGGTCAAGGCGCTTGTAGCCGGTCATGCGTCGGGCGAAGGCGATCACCGGCAGCTCAGGGCGCATGGTGACACCGGTCATCCGCTGGACCTTGGCCAACAAATCTCCCTTGGCCTGCGCATGAGCTGTCCATACGGCGGCATCAGACAGCTGGTCGGCGATGACCAGCTTTTCCGGATCGTGCCCCCAGTCCGGGGCGACACGCTCGAAGAGCCGACCAAAGGCCGGGTGGGTCCAGGTCGGGACATGCACACCGTTGGTGACGGCACGGATGCTATAGCCGGGAAACATCTGCCGTGCCGTCTCGGCATGGCGGATTGCCACACCGTTGACGTAACCGCTCAGGTTCAGCGCCAGGCGCGTCATATTGAGTCGGTCCTGACCACCGATCAGCTTCAGCTGGCCGGTCTCCATAAAGTCGCCGAGCAGCTGCGCCGTATCGTCATAGGCAAAACGGTCGTGGCCGGCCTCGACCGGCGTGTGAGTCGTAAATACACATTGCTCGCGCACTCGGTCTGCGTCGTAGCGGAGCAAACCATCATATGGCCAGCCGCTTCTTGGGTGCGGGTAACGCCGGAGCAGCGCTGCGGCAAGCAGGGCCGCATGCCCCTCGTTCAAGTGATAGGTCTCTATGTTAAAGCCCAGCGCGTGCAGCAGCTGCTCGCCGCCGATGCCGAGCACGATCTCCTGCTTCAGCCGGTAGGTGTCGTCGCCGCCGTAGAGCCGGTCAGTGATCGCCCGGTCGGGCAGCGCATTGTGCTCGAGCCGTGTGTCCAGCAGCAGGACGGGGACCGAATGGTCTACCGGGCAAGTCAGCACGTAGAGCCACGGGCGAACCCATACCGGACGCCCTTCGATCCGTACGGCCACCAGGGCGTCGAGCGGGGTGGCCCAGCGCTCCAGCTCCCAGGGATCCGTATGGTCGATCTGCCGCCCATCGCGGCCGATCTCCTGGCGCAGGTAGCCTTCCCGGCTGGCGAGGGTCACGAATACGACCGGCAATGCCAAATCGGCGCAGGAGCGCGCGGTATCGCCGGCCAGGATCCCGAGTCCGCCCGAGTAGGTATGTATCTCAGGGCGCAGCGCGATCTCCATCGTGAAGTAAGCCACGCGCGTGCGCGGCAGAAAAGGATT
>NZ_JBXWZQ010000059.1:0-7952 GCF_059432795.1 Nitrococcus sp.
ATCGCGATTGACCCCTATACTGCGGAAGTGCTCGGCCGGCGCGAGTACGGCCATTATTTGATGTCCTTCCTGTATAAACTGCACCACACGCTGTGGTTGGGTGCCGCCGGGGAGACAGCCGTTGGCATTCTGGGGCTATTCTTGTTCAGCGCGCTGGTGACCGGGCTGTATCTTTGGTGGCCCCGGCGCGGCCAGATACGCAGAGCGTTCACGGTCAAGCGCGGGACGAGCCCGATTCGTTTTTTCTATGATCTGCATAAGCTTGGCGGGTTTTGCGTGGCGCTGATCCTTGCCGTTATCGCCTTCACCGGCGTTTACATGGTTTTTCCTCAGTACGTCAGGCCGCTGGTCGACAGCGTCTCGCCGCTGAGCGATCCCGCCGCAACGCTCGCGGCGAGCGGACAGGCGGCCGGGCGGCCGATAACGATGGATCGCGCGGTAAACTCAGCGAGGCAGGTATTTCCCGAGGCTGAATTGCAGCGTATTTATTTTCCAGAGAACCACCAAGGGCCGTACGAAATCGTTTTCCGCCAAGCCGGCGAGGTGCGCAAAACAGCCGGTAGCTCGCAGGTCTGGGTCGATCAATACAGCGGCGAAGTGGTTTACCGCCAGGAGCCCGCAAGCCTGAGCCCCGGCGACCGATTCCTAATATGGATGTTCCCGTTGCACAATGGCGAAGCATTCGGCTTGATCGGCCGCACGGTCGTTTTCGTCTGTGGTGCCTTTCCCATGTTTCTTTATGCCACGGGCATGATCGTGTGGTGGAAGAAAAGACAAAGGCGGCGGCTTGCAAAAGCTTGAACGGCGAGGCGCTCTGCGGCTTCCGGCAGAAACGCAGCCGCCGGACGGTATAGAGCGTGGGCGCGCCGCTCGTCTCACGTATCCGTCTCCAGCCCATGGTGTTCGGCGAGCCTCGCCCAGTGCTGGGGCAAGTGGTGCCACAGCGCCTCGGCGCGCTCGATGATGCTACGCATCCAGCGCGTGCTCGGATCGTCGGCGCTGAGCAGATTCTGCGCCTGCGCGGCGGTGACCCAACGATGCGCTTCGTGCTCGTCGCTGCAGGCGACGGCGTCGGCATCGTCCAGAACACAACCGTAAACCACGCCTACCGTTTCATTGGCCGGCTCCGGCGCGCCGCGATGGAAGTGCGTCGTGCCGAGCACGCATTGCAGCCGCACCGGTGTACCGATTTCCTCGATCACCTCGCGATGCAGGGCCTGTTCGAAGCTCTCGCCCTGTTCGAGTCGTCCGGTGACGCATTCCCATACGCCGGGCGCGTAATCCTTGCTGCGCGCGCGCTGCAGCAGGAGATAACGTCTATCCGCGGTGGAGCGGATCAGCGCGGCAACGCCGCATTGGAAGTACCCATGGGCCACGAGGCGGTTTCCTCAAGGCGGCAAGCGCCTGCGCCGCGGCGGTGGCAGCCGCGGGGCGCTCGGCGTGGTCTGTGGAGCGGGGCCGGCCCGGAACAGCCTGGCGAGCGCGCGTAACAGCCCGCGGATGCCGTGCCAGATTTTCGGCAGCAGCCACACGGCGAGCAGCACGAAGACCGCGAGCGCCGCCAGAAACAGCCAGGGATGCTGCAGCGCGGTCCACAGCGCCGCGACCACGGCGAGATCCTCCAGCACGGAGGCGGTCCAATTGCTGAACGGCTCCGGCGAGGTGTTGATCAACACGCGCCCGCCGGCTTTCAGCGCATGCGTGCCGGCGGCAAGGGTGCCGCCCACGAGGCCCGCCGCGATCTGCACGGCCGGCGCGACGTCACCCACCGCGGCGGCCGCGAGAGCGGCGCCGGCCGGAATGCGGATGAACGTATGCAGCGTGTCCCAGCCGCTATCGACGCCGGGGATTTTATCGGCGAAGAATTCCGCGCAATACATGAAGCCCGCGGCGGCCATGACCACGGGGTCGGCGCAGACCGTGAGGCCCGGCGGCAGGCTCATGTAACCGGCGTTGTGCAAAAAACCCAGGGTCAGGATCGTGGCGTAGAGATTGATACCGCTGGCCCAGCCGACGCCGAGTGTCAGCGCAATGGTCGATACGAGGGCGCTCAATGGATCCAAAGATGGCCTCCTGCGTACCGGTCATCGTACGCGCTTTCGCAGCCGGGGGGCGGCCTGGCCTGCGATCGCGCCGCGGTGCCTCAGCCGATTTGCACCTGCGCGCTCAGCCAGCCGGTCCGGCCGCAGCCGACCTGTACCGTGACGCTGCCGCGACCCTGCAGAACCCAGCTCAGACTGCGTCGCGGCGCCTCCCCCTGGCTACGCGGGTAGGGTACCACGGTTGCGGCGCCGAAAAGGCCCCGCCCCCAGCCGCCGAGATGCCCTATCTCGCGGCGGCGGTCGTGGTGGTCGACGAGCGCGCAGCCGCTGGTGGCAAGCTCGGCATACAGCGGCTCGTTCCAGCTCAGGTGGCGCGCCGAGGAGAGAATGTAGGTGGGCAGATATCCGTGATTGGCGACGGTGAGATTCAGGCGGTAAGTGTTGTCGCCCAGCGGCACGGCTTCCAGCCGCTCGATGCGAAGCTGCGGCGCCAGCGCCGCGACGCGCAGCCACAGGGCGCTTTGCGCGGCGCATAGCTCGGGTAGCGTCTCGTAAGGGGGATTCGCGATGCCCACACGCGGATCGAGCCCGCCGACCTCGACCGCGCCGAGCTGCGGGTGTTGGGTACGTCTCCAGGGGTGCAGCAGACGCGATTCATTGTGGCGGGCATCCCAACGGGCGAGATCGATGAGCTGCTCCCGGGTCAGATGGGTGTAATGATCCACGAACGGGACCTTGCGCTCGATGCCCAGTCGGGCGAAGAGGTCCCAGAGCTCGCAGACCAGCGCCAAACAGCCGCGATGATGGTAGGCGAAATCGGTGAGATCACCGTGCAGCGGCTTGCCCGGCTCATAGGTGAACTCCTCGAAGCCGTTGATGGTGGGATAGCCCGTGAGCTCCTCGGCCCAGGCCGCTACTTGACGGTAGAGCAGCAGATCGGAGTGATCCATCGCGGCGTCGCCGGCATCGCTGAGCGGCCGGATGAAAACGCCGCCGAAGGTGTGCAGGTTCAACCAGGCGAACAGATTCGGGTGCCGAACGGCGAACTCGACCACGGCCCGCGATTCGGGCTCGCTCGTCGGGTAGGGACCGGCACCGCCCTGCTGATGCTCCGGCGCCCAGGCGTGCGGGAAGTTGCGGTTGAGATCCGTCGCATTGTCCGAGAGGAAGGCGGGCACGGGGATGTGGTGGCCGTCGAAGTCCTCGATGAACCCCTCAGGGTAGATGCGATAAAACGGCCCCGGATCGCCGAGCTCCCGGGGCAGCATGAGCCCGGGTACGGTGGTGGATTCGACGAAGTCGCCCGTCGGATCCTCTTGGCGCATGATCAGCGCCCGGCCGTCGCCGTCCACATCGGCGGTGCGCCAGCGCGGCGCGCTGCTTTGCTGATTCGGCCGCGGTACGGAGCGTACGTAGCGTCCGCCGGCGAGCACTGCCTCGGCGCCGTCCGGCGAGATCCGCGGCATGATGTAGAACTGCACGTCCAGGATGCTCTCGCGGACGGCCGGCGAGAGCCGATCGTCACCTGAAAGGTGCAGCCGCAGCACGTCCTCGGCAATCGCGAGCGCCACGCTCGAGCCGGCGAGCTCCACGGCATGCAGGTTGCCGTCCACCCATACCGCCGGGCGGCGATGGGCCGGCCTTGGGCCCAGGGTGAGCAGCCAGAGCTCGCGGCCCTCTGGCGTCTGCCCCAGGCTGTCGAGGTGAGCGATATCGGGATATTCGCGCGCCCAACTGTGCAGCTGCCGCGAGAGGGCCTCGTAGCCCAGATAACTGTGCCGAAACCCTTCTGACAGCGCTTCCAGGTCGGGCAAGGTCTTGCTGTGCGCCATGTCTGGATCCTCCTCGGCGCGGCCATTGCCGCGGCGCGGCGAGCCAATGGGAGCATCCCGTCCAGTGTTGCTGAAGGAGGCGGGCGCGGTAAAGCGCGGTCGGGGGCGGACGCCTCGGTCAGTGGTCGATGTGCCGCTCGTCGGGGTGCGGCTCGGCATCCGGCAGCACGGGGTCGTAGCCTTCCGCGCGCAGCGCCGCGAGCACTTCCTCCGTGTGCTCGTGGCCGCGGGTCTCTATCGTCACTTCCACCTCGGCCGAGCGCAGCGACAAATCGGTGAACGCCCGTTGATGGGCGATCTGGATGATGTTGGTGTTGTGCTCGGCAAGCAGCCGGGTAAGGTCTGCAAGCGAGCCGGGAACATCGGGCACACCGACCCTCAGGCGCACGATCCTGCCCGAACGGACCAGACCGCGCTGGATGACCGAGGACAAGGGCAGCAGATCGATATTGCCGCCGGTGATGATCAGTCCGACCTTGCGCCCGCGATAGCGCTTGGCCTGCGTGAGCACCGCGGCCAAACCGGCGGCGCCGGCGCCCTCCGCCACGGTTTTCTCGATCTCGAGCAGCATCAGGATGGCTTTTTCGATTTCGGGTTCGTCGACGAGGGCGATGCGGCTGATATTTTCCTGCACCAGCGGCAGGGTGATGCGTCCCGGTTCCTTGACGGCAATGCCCTCGGCGACAGTGGCCAGGCCAAAGCAGGCGGGCGCGCCGACGAGGGCCTGCTGCATCGAGGGAAAGCGCCGGCATTGAACGCCGACGATCTCGATCGCCGGATTGAGGGCCTTGGCGGCAATGGCATTGCCGGCGATCAGACCGCCACCGCCAATGGGGACGACCAGCACCTCGAGATCCGGATAATCATCGAGCATTTCCAGCGCGATGGTTCCCTGCCCGGCGATGACCGCCTCATCGTCGTAGGGGTGAATGAAAACGTAGTCGTTCTCCTCGGCAAGCCGCGCGGCGACCTTGCCCGCCTCGGCCACGCCTTCGCCCTCCAGACGCACATCGGCGCCGAACGCCTGCGTATTGGCAATTTTGACGTTCGGCGTGTGCACCGGCATGACGATCGTCGCCTGAATGCCCAGGCGCTGCGCATGGTAGGCGACCGCCTGGGCATGATTTCCAGCCGACATGGAAATCACCCCTCGGCGGCGCTCGTGCGCGGAGAGGCCGAGCAACTTGTTCAGCGCGCCGCGTTCCTTGAATGCGGCGGTGAACTGATGGTTCTCGAATTTAAGGTAAATCTGCGCGCCGCAGATCGCGGACAGCGTGCGTGAGTGCAAGCAGGGCGTGCGCACGATGCTCGGCTCGATCGCCTGGGCCGCGCGCCGCACGTCATCGATACTGATTGTCACGTCGCGTACAACCCTCCCCGGGTCTGGGCTCCTTGTCGGCGCCCGTGTCACGGCGGCCGCGAGAGTTGCGCTTCAGGCCGCCGCGACCGTGCGCGGCCGCTGAAAGCGCTCCTCGGCGATGCGATCGGCCACGCAGTTGGTCGGGCTGGCGGTGTGTTGCGCCCGCCAATAAATCTCACCCAATGTCTCGGCGATGCGCTCGATATGCAGGCGGGCCTGGCGGGGATCGTATTCGCCAAAGCCATGCGCGACATCGATGAGGCCACCGGCGTTGATGACATAGTCCGGGGCGTAGAGAATGCCCCGTCGCCGCAGCATTTCGCCGTGCTCATCGGCGGCGAGCTGATTATTGGCCGAACCCGCAACGACCCGAGCCTGCAGTCTGGGTATGGTCTGCTCGTCGAGTACGCCCCCGAGCGCACAGGGGGCGAATACGTCCACAGGCTGATCGTAAATTGCATCGGGCTCGACCACCGTGGCCCCGAGTTCGGCGGCCGCGCGCTCACGCGCTTCGGCGCGAATGTCGGTGACCCAAAGCCGGGCGCCGGCGCTGCGTAAATACGCCGCCAGATGCCAGCCCACATGACCCAGGCCCTGGATCGCCACCCGAGTCCCGGTCAGTTCGTCCCGGCCCAGGCGTTCCCGCACGCTGGCGCGCAAGCCCACCAACACGCCGTACGCCGTGGCGGGGGAGGGATCGCCGCTGCGCCACCTGCCGTCAGCGTCGAGGCGGTCGGCGATCCCGGCGACATGTGTCGTCTCTCTGGCGAGCACCTTGAGGTCCTCGACGCTCGTTCCGACATCCTCGGCCGTGATGTAGCGCCCGCCGAGGCTTTCGACGAACCGCCCCATGGCGAGCAGCAGACCTTCTGTCTTGTCGCGTTGCGGATCCGCGATGATCACCGCCTTGCCGCCGCCAAAGGGCAGGTCGGCCATGGCGGCCTTGTAGGTCATGCTGCGGGAGAGGCGCAGCACGTCTTCGAGGGCTTGCTCCTCGCTCTCGTACGCCCACATGCGGCAGCCGCCGAGGGCCGGTCCGCGGCGGGTATTGTGCAGGGCGATGATTGCGCGTAGGCCCGTTTCGGCATCGCAGCCGAAGACGACTGCTTCATGGCCGCGCAAATATTGATTGTCGAACACGCTCATGGCGAACCTCCCTTTCTCTCCCGAAAGTCGACCGAAGGCAAAGGAACATGCCTACAGCGTTCGCCGGCGGTGCGTGGGGCTGGGCCCCGGGTTGCGGCACCGCCCGGGCGAATCACCTGCGATGCCGTCCCTAGGAAGCAGCGATCGGTGATTTGGAGGTTCTGCGCCGTGGGAGGATACAATGCAGCGCCGGCTTTTGGCCTTTCGGGGTCATACGGGCCTCCTTTGCGGGGTTGCCGTCTGGGGTACGCTTGGGTCCCTTTTGAGGACCTCACGTACTATCCAGTGTATCGTCGTGTCGCGGAATGTCGATCCCCGGGCGGTTGCCGAAGCGTGCGCGCACCCCTTCCGATACACGGCAATTCGCACAACCATGAGGTATCAAAACAATGCTTTCAATCGCCCTGGCGGTACTGGCGGTCGCAGCAGCCGGTGGCCTGACGTTGGCTGTTGCCGTCGTGAGGCGACGCCGTTTTCCGGCATCCGTTGGATATCTGCACGGGACCGTTGGCTTGAGCGGCGTTGGTTTGCTGGGCAGCGCGGTGTTCGCGCGCTCGCAGGCGATGCCGGTCAACTCTGCCATGCTCCTTTTCAGCTTTGCCGTGATCGGCGGCGTGTTCATCTTGCTCTTCCGGCTGCAGCGTGAGTGGCCGCCGGTGTTCATGGTCATCCTGCATGGTGGTGTGGCGCTGGTTGGCCTGGGACTGTTGATCATCGGCGTGTTGGCATAAGTCGAGTCGTTCCGCGCTTTATCCGTTGAATGCGGCCCACTGTAGTGCGGCGACGGTGCGTTCGATGCCTGCGCGGACCCTGAAAAATCGTCGGCTTATCGCCCCATGATTGTGGTGATTAATCACTATGGACATCGTAGCTTTTATTCATATTAAAAAAACCGCCGGCAAAGCAATAAAACACCAATTACGCCGGGCGTTCGGCATTGAGCATTGTGACGTGAAACGCTGGCGTGACGATGCGGATTATTTCAGCGCGGCCGATTTGCATCGATTACTTTGGTTGTATCCGCGTTTGCGCAGCATCGCCGGGCACAGCATAAAAGCATACAGCGACCTCAGAATAAAATTCCCGAAACTCTCCTATTACACGTTCTTGCGCGATCCGATTCAGCGCAGCATCTCACATTACCAATACCGGAAGCATCTCGGCACCATAAAATGCACGTTCGAGGATTGGATCGGCGACGAATCCAATCATGATTGGCAGGTCCGGGCGCTCGCCGGCACGGCGGATCTTGATCAGGCGCTGCGAATGCTCGAGCACGATATCAGCTTTACCGGTTTGCAGGAGCGAATGGATGAATCGCTGCTGATGCTGAATCGCGCCCTGAATCTCCATCGGCTGACGCGAACGCCGAGTGAGCGGGTCAACGCGGCAAAGAACGGCGTTGTGCGCGATGAGATCATTAAGGACACGCGCAATCTTCGTTTATTGCGAAGGGCGAACCGGCTTGACATCGAGCTCTACCGATACGCCGAGGCGGTCGTCTATCCGCGGCAGCAACAGGCCTTCGCCAGCGCGCTCGAGCGGCAGGCGCGGGTCAGCGGGAGACGCTTC
>NZ_JBXWZQ010000060.1:0-6382 GCF_059432795.1 Nitrococcus sp.
TTCTTATCTACGACTCAAACGAGGTGACCCTCGATGCCATGGCCGAGCGCACCCAGAGCGAAGATGCCGAAGCCTACTTCACCTCGCAGGGCTTCGACGCCGTCGTGATCGACGGGCACAACTTCGCTGCCATCGAGGGGGCCATCGCGCAGGCCAAAGGTAATGACAACGGCAAGCCCAAGGTCATCATCGCCAGGACGACCGTCGCCAAAGGCATCCCCGAAGTAGAGGGCACCTCCGCCGGACACGGCGAGGGCGGAGCGAAACACGCCGAATCCGCGCGTAAAGGTCTCGGTCTGCCGGGGGAAACATTCCACATATCCGATGAGGTAAAGGAGCATTTCAAGCAGGTTGCGGAGACCTGCGCCATCGAATCTGCGGCCTGGAAAAAGACTTTCGGCGCTTGGAGCGCCGCCAATCCCGAGCTCGCCAAAGAGCTTGAGGGCGGCGTGCCGGCCGACCTGCTCGACCGTATCCCTCTCTTTGAGGCCGGCACCAGCGCAGCCACACGGGCCTCCGGCGGTAATGTCATGCAAGCGGTGGCCAAAGCCGTGCCCAGCTTGATCAGCGGCTCTGCCGACCTCTACGGCTCCACGAAAAACTACATTAAAGACGCGGGCGATTTCGGCCCCGAAGACTACAGCGCGCGGAACATCTGGTTCGGCATTCGCGAACACGGCATGGGTGCCATCTGCAACGGCATCGCCTATGACGGCATCTTCAAAGCCAGTGGAGCGACCTTCCTCGTTTTTGCCGACTACATGCGCGGGTCGATCCGTTTGGCATCGCTGTCCAAAATACCCGTGACCTACATCTTCACCCACGACTCGGTCGGTGTCGGCGAAGACGGCCCGACCCACCAACCGGTCGAGACGGTCAGCGGCCTCCGTGTCATCCCCAACCTGGACGTAATCCGACCGGCAGATGCCGAAGAGACCGCTGGTGCCTTTGCCGCCGCTATGCTGCGAACCGATGGCCCGACCGCGCTGATCCTGACCCGCCAGGGGATACCCGCGCAGGATGATATCTCCGCGAGTGACCGCCGCGAGGGTGTAATCAAGGGCGGCTACATCGCCAGGAAGGAAAGCGGCGATTTGAAAATGATCCTGATGGCGACCGGTTCCGAACTGCAACACGCTATGGGGGCCGCCGAGCAACTGGGTGAAGGCGTCCGTGTAGTCTCTCTGCCATGCTTTGAGCGCTTCGAACGTCAGGCCTCGGACTACATTGAGAGCGTGCTACCCTCGAGCTGCACAGCGCGTGTGGCCGTCGAGGCCGGCGTGTCCACAACCTGGGGGAAATACCTCGGTTTCCAGGGTAAAGCCGTCTGCATCGACCGCTTCGGAATTTCCGCCCCGGGTGGAACGGTCATGGCCGAACTCGGGATGACTGCCGATAACGTAGTCAAAGTCGCCCGGTCACTTTGAGGCCCACTGCAAACCAGCTGATGAATAACCGACTTGAGGAGGAGCTACGCCGGGCACCGGAAGGAACCAGGGAGGCCCTGGAGGCCTTCAAGTTGTCGGGCGACCAAAAGCAGCTTGAGCGTTTTTCATTCGGTATCATCGAACGGAATATCGACGAGACCTATCACCCGATTTTGCACAGTGCAGACGACTCCACGCGTATCATCGATGATCTGGGGATTGATTCGCTGACCATGATGGAAATCGTCATGACCTTTGAGGACGCCCTCGACATTGAGTTGATCGACGACGAAATGAAGGGCATGACAACGCTGGGCGACATGAAGGCGGAACTCCTGCGGAAACTTGAAACGGCAAAAAGCTCTCCCTGAACCGTTTTCGGAATCCAGATGAAACGCCACAATGTAGTCGTTACGGGCAGCGGGATCGTTTGCAACGTCGGCCACACCCGGGAGGCGGTCACGGACGCGTTGAGGTCACAGCGGCACGGCTTCCAAACTCTGCCGGAGTTTGCCGCGTTTAAACGGTCGAAGATCCACATTGGGACAACGATACCCGATTTCTCGACCGAGTCCCTCAGTCCCGAGGATTGGACCTGCCCCTACCCGACTCCGATTTCAAAAGAGCTTCTGCGGGGCCTCAACCCCCATAGCTTTTACGCCTACCACGCGATGACGCAGGCACTGGCCGCGAGTGGCCTGGTACCGGAGGATCTGGATGAAACAACCGGGCTCTTCACCGCTTCGGCGGGATCGCCCAAAAATCTCCACCAGAATCTGAATGAGATGTATACCTACGGAGTCGGCCGTAGCAATCCATTCGGAATTATCAACTCGGTGGTCGGCACGCTCTCCTACAACCTCGGAGCTATTTTTGAAATCCAGGGTGCGGGCTGCGGCTTCGCCAGCGCCTGCGCCTCCTCCGCCCACGCGCTCGGTTTTGCGCACGACCAGATTGCCATGGGGCGCCAGCGGCGAATTGTCGTGGTGGGCGCAGAGGACGGAAACCTGGATGCGATTTTGCCCTTCGCAGGGATGCACGCGCTCTCCACTTCCCAGGATCCCGACGCCGCCAGCCTCCCCTTTGACCGCAGACGGAAGGGATTCGTGGGCAGCGGTGGAGCGACCGTGCTGATCCTTGAATCCGAAGACAGCGCTCGCCAGCGCGGAGCCCCCATTCAGGCAGAGTTCCTCGGCTGGGGGCAAGGCTCGGACGGCTTCAAACCGGCTGCCCCCCACCCCGAGGGGCGTGGCTTGGTGCGGGCGATCGAGCAAGCACTGAGCGAAGCCGAGCTGGACCCCGAGGCTATCATTTATCTCAATGCCCACGCCACGGGCACGCCCAGCGGTGATGCCGCCGAGGTCCGCGCCCTCCAGACGGTCTTTGGCCCGGAACCACTCTTCCCCATTGCCTCGACCAAGGCGATTACCGGCCACAGCCTCTCGATGGCCGGGAGCTTGGAGGCCGCGCTCTCCATCTGGGCCGTGAATGCTGGTTTCCTGCCGGGCACGACCAACCTGAACGACCCGGATCCCTCCTTTGCCGGTTTGCACCTGCCGCAGACGAATTTGCCGACAAAGGGAGGTGTCTTTCTCTCCAACAGCTGCGGCTTCGGTGGGGCCAACGTTTGCCTGGCTTTCCGGGCAAAACCGATCCATCCCCCGACAGAATGAATGCCGCCTCCAGCGCGCTATCCAAGCAGGGCCACCACCGGGCCCTTGTCACCGGGACCTCTTCCGGGCTGGGCCTCGCGCTGATGCGCGCACTGGTCGACGAAGGTCTCGCTGTAACGGGGGTGGGACGCCGCGCACCCTCGGACCCGCCGCCCGCTTATACCCACTTGACGGCCGATTTACTGGTAGAGGCCGATGTCGACCGGGTTTTAAAAGAGGTCGCGGCCAATCCCCCCGACATCTGGATCAACAATGCGGGCTTTGGGCTCTTGGGCGCTGCCTGGACGCCGGACGACGCGGCTATCGACCGGCAGATCGATCTCCTCTTTCGCGTCCCGGTGCGCTTGAGCCGCTTTTTTGCCGAGATCTGCCGTGAGCGACCGGAGCAGCCGGCCTACCTCGTCCAAGTCAGCTCGCTCGCGGCTGAGCTTCCCATTCCCGGCATGCCTTATTACAACGCTGCCAAGGCT
Source organism: Nitrococcus sp. (assembly GCF_059432795.1). Taxonomy (NCBI): domain Bacteria; kingdom Pseudomonadati; phylum Pseudomonadota; class Gammaproteobacteria; order Chromatiales; family Ectothiorhodospiraceae; genus Nitrococcus; species Nitrococcus sp. The sequence goes on from NZ_JBXWZQ010000060.1 coordinate 3,571, forward strand.
GCCCTGAGCAGTTTTGGCGAAAGCCTTTTACTGGATGGCCAACTCCCCTTCCGCACGATCGATTTTAGACCGGGTGACTTTCAGACCGCGTTTATGGACGCCGACCGCGCCCAGAACACCGGGGCAGACCCGGACGCGTGGCAGCGACTCCTCACCCGTCACCAGAAAGCCAAAGATCCCCGCGACGCGGCCACCAGCCTGATTCGCGCCATGCGAAATGGGCGCTCGGGGACGGTCCGTTGCGGCAGCTTTTTCCAATCGCGCATCGCCCCGCTCGGTCCCCGCCTGCTTCCCCAGCGTTGGCTCCGCGCCTGCATCCGCAGGCACTACTCCGGAAAGTAGATCGATCCGATCCCTCGCGCAGACACCATCCCGTTTCGCTCCCATGCGCATCGCTTACCTATTCACCAGCTTTCCAAAAATATCTGAACGCTTTCTTCAACGGGAGCTTTCCGGTCTGGACCAATTCTCCGATCTGGAGGTTGACATCCATTCCATGTTCGGAGGCTCCGGAAACAGTTTTGGGCGCTTTCCGCTAAAGCATTTTGAAGTTGCAGACTGGATACGGCTCCCCCTTCGCTTCTGCGCCGAACTTCTTCGAAACCCCGCCGCTTTTTGGGAAATGGCGACGCTGAATGATGCGAACCCGCCGCGCTGTTGGATCAACTGCCTGGAACACTACCTGGGGCTCGGGTTTGCCATTGTCCGGGCCGGACAATTTCGCCGTTCGCCACCCGACCAATTCCACGCGGTATGGGCGACCGCCCCGGCCTCGGCGGCACTCTTTCTCTCCCGACTGACCGGGATTCCCTTCAGCATGGGCTGCCACGCGTATGATCTTTTCCGGCAGGGCGGCGATGCCTTGCTCGAAGAGAAATTGTCAGCAGCCCGTTTTATTCATACCAGCACCGAGCAAGCGCGGTCGGTAATCGAACGCCGCAGCGGTGCGACTGGAAAAACCAAATTGATTCGGCGATCCAGCGTGTTGCCAAGCGACAGCCCCGCCGCCGGTCTCCCCGAGGCGACGCAACAAAGGCCGCTCCGCATCCTCAGTGTCGGGCGTCTGATTGAAAAGAAAGGATACGGCTCGCTCTTGAAAATTCTGCGCTGCTTCAAACAAGGGGGCCTTCACTTTGAAGCCCGAATCCTCGGCGGGGGCCCGCTCCGCCGAGACCTTCAGCGAGCCATCGAACGAGCGGGTCTGCGGGACGACGTGCGCCTTCTGGGGGAGACTTCCTTTGACACCGTTGAAGCGCACTACCGCGAATGGGCCGATGTCTTCTTTTTCACCGGAACGGTTGCAGCTTCCGGGGACCGTGACGGGCTGCCCAATGTTATCGTGGAAGCCATGAGCCACGGTCTGCTGGTTTTTGCCACTCCGGTGGGTGGCGTTGCCGAGGCGATCATACCCGAAAAAACGGGCCTACTCCTCGACGCAAGCGAGCCCGATTTTTGGTGGACCGCGCTTCAACGCACCTTGCAAGACGCAAACGACGCAGCCACGCTTCGCAGTAATGCACGCGCATGGGTCCACGCCCACTGCGACCCCGAGCGCAATGCGAAAAAACTGGAAGCCCTGTTCCTAGACCCCTCTAGCCCGATTTGACTATGCCCGCCCGCCGCCTGCTCATTCTGTCCTCCTCCACCGGAGGCGGCCACGACATGCGTGCTGACGCCTTGGTCCAATGGGTCGAACGCTTGAGGGGAAACGAAGTCCGCATCCGGCGCTATCAGGCCCTGGAGGAGAGTTCCCCGGTGGATCGGTTCGGGGTCAACCTGTATAACTGGATTCAGCGCCGCTGCCCCCGGGCACACCACCTCTATTTCAATTTTCTCGAACTCGCCGGGCTGCACCGGAGCGTGCCACTTCTCCGGGGACGCGAGCGGCTGCAAGCCATCGTCCGCGAATTCTGCCCGGACGTCGTGGTGAGCACGCACGCGCATTTAAACCACGCCTTCTTCACCGCGATCCGCCAAGCCAAGCGGGACGCCCCACCCCGCTGCCTGATCTACTGCGGGGAGCTGCATGGCAGCTACGGCTTCTCGCGCCATTGGGTAAATCCACAGGCCGACGGATTTATCGCAGCCGTCCCGGCGTGTGCCGAAGCGGCCCGCGAACGCGGCATGCCCGAAGCGCGCGTTCATTTGGGTGGATTTCTTCTCAAACCGGCCTTCTTCGAGCCGCCGGAAACGAACCCCCCGCTGGATCGCGCTGCCGAACGGGAAGCGCTTTTCGGCAAACCGGTGCATGGCCCGGTGATCCTGCTCGGGACGGGTGCCAACGGCGCCAACAACCACTTAGCGATCATTCGCTCCCTGCGAGCGCTTCCGCAACCGATTAACCTCATCGCACTCTGTGGCAAGGACGAGGCGGCACGGCGCTCCCTGGAAAATCTCAGCAGTCCCCCGCACACGATCCGTCCCCTTGGCTATCGCGACGACATGCACAGGCTTCTGCAACTGGCAGATCTGGCTTTTATTCGGCCCGGAACCGGCAGCACGAGCGAATGTATTCAGACCCGCTGCCCCATTTTTTTCAATGGTATCGGCGGCATCATGCCCCAGGAGCGCATCACCCTGAGCTACCTGCGCTCACTGGGTCTGCAACCGGAGGTTGTGCGCCGACCGGCGCAATTCGGGGCCGCCGTGGATCGTCTTCTCGGCAAACCCGGCTCGTCAGCGGCGCTCGACGAGCAACGATCCGCCTTCCGCCGGGTCAACCGCAACTTGACTCCGGAACAAATCGTCGCGGAGGTTCTGCAATGAGCCGGCTCTTCGCACCCGTGGAAACAAGCCCGGAGCTTTTGGCCCG
>NZ_JBXWZQ010000061.1:0-4073 GCF_059432795.1 Nitrococcus sp.
GGAGCCCTCCCTGGAGGCGCAGCTTGCGCCGGCCCCCGCGCCGCTGGCCCTGGCGAACCCGATTTCGGCCGATATGGCGGTGATGCGAACCAACCTCTGGCCGGGCCTCGTGCAGGCCCTGCAGCGCAACCGCCACCGCCAGTTCTCGCGGGTGCGCCTGTTCGAGATCGGTCTCAGCTTCCGGCCCGAGGGCGACGGTCTGGAGCAGGGTAAACGCCTGGCGGGCCTGGCCTGCGGCTCGGTCACGCCCGAGCAGTGGGATCTGCCCCGGCGCGAGGTCGACTTCTACGACGTCAAGGGCGATCTGGAAGCGCTCTTCGCGGTCACCGGGGCGCCGGAAGCTTTCGCGTTCCGGGCAGAGACCCATCCGGCCCTGCACGAGGGGCAGAGTGCACGCATCTATCGCGACGGCGAAGCCGTGGGCTGGCTGGGCGCAATGGATCCTGGACTGCAGCGTGAGCTCGACATCGACGGCCGCGTATACCTGTACGAGATCGACGCCGATGCGCTGCGCCGGGCCCGGCTGCCGGCATTCACGGAACTGTCCAAATACCCATCCATCCGCCGGGATCTGGCGGTTGTCGTCGACGAGGAGATACCCGCCGCCGCCGTCAGGGAATGCGTGCGCGAGTCGGCCGGCGAGCTGTTGCAGGAGCTCTTGGTCTTCGATCTGTATCAGGGCAAAGGGATACCTAAAGGTCGAAAAAGCTTGGCCATAGGCTTGATTCTCCAAGAAAGTTCGCGCACTCTAACCGACAAAGATGTCGAAGAAGTCGTTGAGCGCGTCGTCGGCCGGCTCCGTCACGATCTCCGGGCAACGTTGAGGGAGTAGCAGCCAATGGCATTGACCAAGGCAGACATGGCCGAGCGCCTGTTCGAAGAAGTGGGACTCAACAAGCGCGAGGCCAAGGAGCTGGTCGAGAACTTTTTCGAGGAAGTGCGAGCTGCACTGGAAGCGGGGGTGCCCGTCAAGCTGTCGGGCTTTGGCAATTTCGACCTGCGCGACAAGAACCAGCGGCCTGGGCGCAATCCCAAGACCGGCGAGGAGATTCCGATCTCCGCGCGCCGCGTTGTGACCTTCCGGCCGGGTCAGAAACTGAAGGCGCGCGTGGAAGCCTATGCTGGAAACGAGCAATAACGACGAGCTGCCACCCATCCCGGCAAAGCGCTACTTCACGATTGGTGAAGTCAGCGAGCTTTGCGGGGTGAAGCCGCACGTTCTGCGCTACTGGGAGCAGGAATTCCCGCAGCTCAAGCCGGTCAAGCGCCGGGGCAACCGGCGCTATTACCAGCGTCAGGACGTGCTGTTAATCCGGCAGATCCGGTCATTGCTGTACGGGCAGGGTTTTACCATCGGTGGTGCCCGCCAGCAGCTGGCCGGCGAGAACCACAAGGAAGACGTCAACCAGTCCCAGCAGGTGATCCGGCAGGTCCGGGCGGAGCTGGAAGACATCCTCAGCATCCTCAAACGCCCGAGCTGAGCCATCGGGCGATTGCATCCCGTCGCCGGAATGGCGTGACCGCCTTTGCCCATGCCGGCGAATGCGGTATGATCCTCATCCGCTCGGGGTGTAGCGCAGTCTGGTAGCGCACCTGCATGGGGTGCAGGTGGTCGGAGGTTCGAATCCTCTCACCCCGACCAATTTTTAATTACTGATCAATAGGTTGCGAGATTGACTCGCGCCTTCCTCGGTGATTTCTGGAAAAAGCCTGCCATTGGTGCTGCGCTGGCGATTGCAGCTCGGGCGCTGCATTGGGATCACTGGACGGCAGCGAATTGCAGGAGCACCGCTGTCCCCCATCGAGCTTATCCGGTCTCTCGATACTTCCCTACACCTCAAGGCCCGCGCAGCGGGATGCCGGCCTAATGCAATCGCGCTTGGTATTCGAGTGATCGCTTGTTGCCATAATGTTTGATCTGTGGCTCTAAGGTCCCCCTTGCGTGTCTCCTCGAGGCAGTCACCGGCCATAAATCCATGGGAAAGGCGTCGAGCAGTGCCTGTGCGTCGAAAACCGGCAGCGGTTCGCCGCCCTGGGCCAGACCTTCGGCTACTGAGCGGGTGGGCGAATACGCGTGCCGGCCGGTGCCGAGGTAGTAATCCTGGTATTTGAACAGCGGCTCCCGCTCGGACAGGCGCAACAGGCGGGCCGGAATGCCGAAGGCTTCGGCGACAATCAGACCGTGCAGCGATCCCGACAGCACGAACCGGCTTTGCAGAATACCGTTTACGAAACGCTCCCAGCGCGCCGTCGGAAGAATGACCTGGCGGGTATCGATGCCCGCGGCTTTTAGCCCGGTTACATCATGTAGGTGCGGCACGATCGCGTATGCGCGGGTCCCCGTGCAACGGCGCGCGAGCTCCGGAAACAAAGTAGGCAGGAGCAAGACCGGATCCCCATAGACTTGCGGACAGGCGATGCCTCGTTGCAAGAGGAACTCTCGAGTGAGTGGTCCGCGTACGGCGCGCACGTCCAAATCGGTGAACTGGTGTTTTGCGCCGGGGACCTTGCCATTAACGCCGGAGCCCCAGATGACATCGCCATCGCGTGCGAAATGCATAATCGAGCCCACCGCGAGCAAGCGTCTCGTGTCGGGACGCTTTTCGCCGATGCGGGAGCCTGACCACTGCAGCAGGCGCTCGACGATGACCGGAGAGAGATAATCACCGGCGTTTTCGCGTCGCCACAGGCCAAAGTGGCGCTTGGGTGGTGACCACCAAAAAACACTGTTTTTGACAGACTCGCCGAATCTTGCCATTTCTGGTTTCTCATTCGCCTCGTTTACCTTTTTGTACCAACGCCACGTTACGCGAATGTGAAATGCCGCGAACAATAGCGCGAGCCGCGATTAGGGAGGTGCGAGGCGACCGCGTTTCCCAAAGGGGGTAGCCCTCGTCACCCGGCGGCAGGGTCGTGGCGGCCGTCCGTGACAGGCAGAAGCGTCGATAAATGGCGTCTCAATGCCGTCTAAAGGCCGGGGCAGGCACGTCGCGGGCGCAGCGAATCGCTGCCCGAGAGCAAGTATAATCCCAACCCTGGGCATGGCGCGAGAAGCAGGGGTGCACGCAAATGGGCAATGATACGGCCCGAGCTTTCTCTCCGGCGGCGGGTCGCAACAAAGGTCCGATCCTCGAGGTGCTCAAAACGCTTTTTACAGAGGCTGGCTACGTCTTGGAAATCGGTAGCGGCACGGGACAGCATGCGGCCCATTTCGCGGCCAACCTGCCGCATATCATCTGACAAGCCACCGCGTTGCCCTCGGAGCTTGCCAGTATTGAAGCGTGGCGTCGGCAGGCCGCTTTGGCGAATTTTCCGCCCCCTCTGATGCTGGATGTGCATCGTGATCCGTGGCCGGTTGCACGCGCGGACGGGGCCTTTTCAGCCAATACGGCACATATCCTGTCATGGGGGGACGTCGAGCTCATGTTCAGTGGGCTCTCGAGGGTAGTCGAGCCGGCGGGTCTGTTCTGTCTCTACGGTCCCTTCAATGAGGGTGGAGAATACACCAGTGCCGGCAATGCCCAGCTGGATGCGTGGGCGCGCGCCCGCGATCCGGCGAGCGGGCTGCGCGATCTGGATGATATCTTCGGGCTCGCGCGGTGCACTGGCTTCGATCTCGACGCGAACCACTTGCTTACCGCCAATAACCGCCTGCTGGTATGGCGTCGGGCCGAGCGCTGAAATCGCGGCGGACAGTCGTCTCTCGGCCTCGATGCCAGGGCTTTTGCGAGGGCGATGCCGGCCGGCACACGTGCGCCGGGGAAAGCGACTGGCACACCCCAATTCATCGCAGCAACGGCGAGAGGTGCTTGTCGACGGCCTCGCGAGCGCGGTAAATGCGTGAGCGCACCGTCCCGATCGGGCAGCCCATCGCCTGTGCCACCTCTTCATACGTCAGCCCCTTGAGCTCGCGCAGAATGAGTGCGGTACGCAGATCCTCCGGCAACTCCTCCAGCGCAACAGCCACCGTGTGCTCGATCTCATCGCGCATGGCGAGCGCTTCCGGCGAGTCATGATCCTTCAGCCGCGAGTCGACGTCGTAGCGCTCGGCATCCTGGGCATCGATATCGCTG